>CAKKPE010000029.1 GCA_919901565.1 bacterium | reverse complement strand
GGCCCATTTCGCCATGGTATGCGCATCCCTCGGGTGCCCGCCCCTCTCCTCCACGCCCTATGAAGGCGCAACCCTGAAACAGATGCTGGACCAGCAGGCACGGATCTACCTCTCGGACCCGGAACATGGCCTGCGCTGGGACGCAGAACACCGGACCCTTTATCTCTCGCAGATCTTTTCCTGGTTCGGCAAGGATTTTTTTTACTATTTTACCGTTCACAAACTCTTTCAGGATCTTCCCCAGAAAAAGAGTTATGCCTTGAACTTCATCTGGGAATATATTCCGGACGAACTTAAGCAGTCATTGACAGAAGGGGAGTTCCGGATCGAATACATGACGTATGACTGGTCTTTGAATGACCTTCATGAATCAAAATGAAAAGGCCGGCATGCTCAAGGAACAAATGCAACCGAGCATCCATATCGACCGAAATATCCTGAATGATTTTTCTCAAGCCATTGAACTCGAATGGATCGAAACCAATGGCCTCGGCGGCTACGCCTCTTCCACCGTGGTCTGCGCAAACACCCGCCGTTATCACGGCATCCTCGTATCATCCGGGCAGGGATTAAACCGCTTCGTCCTACTTTCCAGACTTGAGGAATTCCTGATCTTTCGCGGCATGCGGTATGACCTGAGCTGCAACCAGTACAGGGAGACCATTCACCCGGGAGGGCATCTCCTTCTTGCCGGCTTTGACCGATATCCGTTTCCTACCTTTTATTATGAGTTTGATCATATCCGGCTCAAAAAAGAGATCTTTATGCCCTATGGTGAGGAAACCACGGTCATCCTATATACCCTCCTCACCCCGGGACAAGGCAAGCTGCACATCAGGCCGCTGATTGCATGCCGGGACTATCATTCCCTGACCCGTGAGAATCCGGCGCTCGACCCCACGGTCATGGCGGAAAAAGGCAAGATCTCTCTGCATCCGTATCCCGGCATGCCGACCCTGATCTTTCATCTCCATGACGGTTCCTTCACCGGCCCTCCATACTGGTACCGGGATTTCCTGTATTGCCGGGAAAGAGAACGGGGATTGGAGGAGGTCGAGGACCTCTTCAGCCCCGGAGAATGCATCCTCACCTTAAGTAGCGATCACCCCGTGGCCCTGGTGGTCACCTCCGGCGAGAGGGATCCCGACCCGCCGCAAAGGATACGAGACCGCGAGGTCAAGAGAAGAGAGCAGATCCTTTCTTCTCTTGAAGTCCGAAACACCATCACCGAATCCCTTGCCCTTGCCGCCGACCAGTTCATCATCAGGGAAAAGACCGGAAGGGCCGCCATCCTTGCCGGGTACCCCTGGTTCACGGATTGGGGACGGGATACCATGATCAGCCTGGACGGGCTGCTGCTCTGCACAGGCCGCCATGACGAGGCCAAAGAAATACTCGCCTCCTATGCGAGGCTGATCCTCTACGGATTGATCCCGAACCGGATCGTCGAGGGGACCGGAGGCTGCGAATATAACACCGTGGACGGATCCCTTCTCTATCTGAACGCGGTGGACCGCTATCTCAAAAAAACCGGGGATACCGATCTTTTAAAGTCTCTCTTCCCCTTGATGGAGGCCGTCATACAGAAATACCGGGGAGGGACCCGTTTCCGGATCGGGATGGACCCGCAGGACAAACTCATCTATGCCGGGGAACCGGGCCTGCAGTTGACATGGATGGATGCGAAGGTAGGAAACTGGGTCGTCACCCCGAGAATGGGCAAACCCGTGGAGGTGAATGCCCTGTGGCACCATGCCCTGCGGCGGATGGCGTCCTGGGCGGAATCCCTGGGAATAAAAAGGGATTATACGAGTCTCGCGGAAAAAGTCCGAGACTATTTCAACAGACGGTTCTGGTATTCAGAAGGAGGGTTCCTGTACGATGTAATCGACACCGACCATGGCCCCGACCCATCGCTCCGGCCAAACCAGATCCTGGCCGTTTCCCTGGACTCTCCCCTCATCAGCAGGGAGCGGGCTGTTCGGGTCATGGAACTGGTCCGCCGGAAGCTTCTTACCCCATTTGGACTGCGAAGTCTCAATCCGGATCATCCCGCCTACAGAAAACGCTATGAAGGAGGTCCATGGGAAAGAGACAGCGCATACCATCAGGGAACGGTCTGGGCCTGGCTGATCGGTCCTTACATCGATGCATGCATCAAGGTCTTGCCTGATCAGGTTGATATCCGGATCCTGGAGCCCCTGATCGAACAGCTCAAGGTATACGGCATAGGGACCATTGGAGAAATCTTCGATGGGGACCCGCCCCATAAATCCGGGGGGTGCCCTGCACAGGCTTGGAGCGTTGCAGAAGTCCTGCGGGGCTACCTCGCCCTGAGAAACCACCTGAAAGTAAATAAAAAGAAGAATTCCTTGACATGACTTTGTTTTTCTTAGAATAACTTCAATTCATCCGTTTTCAACAAAGAATCATGGCCTTCATCCCTAATCATCCCGTCACACCAGAGATCCTATAATAATGAGCGGTTGCACCCCTGGATATATTGAATTAAAATAAACATATAATCGGGATCTCAATAAAGGATTGGGTCCCGCTCTTTTTTTCTATTCATGTCAGGAGGAATCCCCAATGTTCGAAAAAAAAGAACCGATATTCAAGAGAACGGCCCCCGAACCGCCGCACCAGTTTTCTACCCCATCGCCCGATCAGAACCTGTCAAATAAAAGTGTCTTTATCGGGCAATCCATCCACATCAAGGGAGAACTGACCGGGAATGAAGACCTGACTGTTGAGGGGAAGGTTGAGGGCAACATTGAACTCAAGGACCACAATCTGACCATCGGCGGGAACGGAAGGATCGAAGCCGAAGTTTTTGCAAAGAATATCACCATCATGGGCGACGTCCATGGAAATGTCTATGCTGAAGACAAGGTAGAGATCACAAAAACCGGTTCCCTCAGAGGGAACATCGTGGCTCCGCGCGTGGTCATTGAAGACGGCGCCAGATTCAAGGGAAGCATAGAGATGGAAAGCGAAAAAAAGCCCATGAGCACAGAATCCAAGGGCAAAATCGGCAAGGTGCTCGGGGAGCCCATTCCCATAATGGGTGAAAAAGCAGTCGCCCATTCATGACCATTTATACGATCCGGGATCAAGATCATTGTAGATAGCGCATCCGTTATGAACCTGCCTAACCGGCGGTAAGCCGATAATTATCCGAAAGAATGCCTATGATATGGAGTGCCAGGCCTGAAAGCCAGATCCACCTCCCGGAATCCGAGTCCGTCACCAAAAGCCCGCTACGGACATTGGACTTTTTCTTTGAAAACACCTCCCATCTTACGCGTCCGGCCCTTCTGGATATGGGATCGGCCTGTAATTCCAATATCCGTTTTTTCGGACAACAGGGGTTTAAAATCTACGTGGAGGACTTCCTGAACGATTATCTGGATTCC
Source organism: bacterium (assembly GCA_919901565.1). GTDB lineage: Bacteria > CG2-30-53-67 > CG2-30-53-67 > CG2-30-53-67 > CG2-30-53-67 > CG2-30-53-67. Next base: position 57,384 of record CAKKPE010000029.1, on the reverse strand, counting down.
GGAAATGGTCCGCCATGCCGTTCCGGGTTTCTCCTGAACTACCCTCTCTCGTCCTTTGACGGCATCCTCTGCTGGGACGTTCTGGAAGCCATGGAGCCGGAGGATGCAAAGATCCTGATTCAAAGGCTTTTTGCTCTCCTCAAAGACGGGGGGTTCATCATCGCCCTCTTTGATGCCCGGGAAGAACCTCATGCAAAATATGTGATGCGCCACAAGATCATCGAGCAGGAAATGTTCATCCATGAACCCATCCGGGAGATCCCGTCCGCGGCCCGCCATTACAAGAACCGGGAGATCATACAGCTATTCGGCCAGTTTGAAGTCGTGAAATCCTATTACCACAAAAACAGGCTTCGAGAGTATCTCTTCCAGAAGCTGTCCAGCACCATCTCCTGATTTCTCTTCGGATGAATGACAAGGTTAGTATGCAAATCAGAAAGAAGCCCCGGCATGGATGACCCGGTAACCGGAGGGTGGGAGTTCTTCCCAGAGACCATCCGAAAGAACAGGCCCGGAATGTTCCGGGGTCAGATCCCTCGCCCGGCCCACCCCCCCCAGGAGGAAACCAAGAGAGGAGATGCGAAAAGCCTGAGGCGCCTTTTGATCCTTGTTCAGGAGTATCAGGGCGCATTCATTCCCTTCAAAGGTCTTCTTTTTCAAACAGAGGACCATGGGGTTCTCCGCGTCAACGGTCTCCATGGGGCCGTCTTTATTGAAAACGGCATGGCTCTTTTTCATGCGATTGACCTCGCGGATGAAACCGGTCAGATCCATATGGGCCTCTTCCCAGTCCTCGGGCCTGGTCTTCACTACATGCAGCCTTTCTCGGAACCCGTACTCAAAACCCATGGGCATCATCACACCCGTTGAGAAGAGCGCCGAAAAGAGATAACGCTGCTTGATCCCCTGTTCATCCCCCTGCAGTTCCTCAGCAAGACGCATGGTGTCGTGGGATTCTGCAAAACTCACGGACGGCGCCCAGACTGAATTTTCGCAATACTGACTCAGGCACCAGGCCTCTTCGAAATCCCAGTACTTGGAGCTGTTAAAGGTGTAATCGAATCCGGCCTTTCCCAGCTTCACCACGTCCTGGATCTCGCAGCCGAGTGTTTCGGCGAAGAAAAGGGTGCCGGGATAGGCGTTCCTGACCACCCCGATCAGCCGTTTCCAGAGAGCGTCCGTAACCTGGTAGGCCGCATCGCATCTAAACCCCTGGAACCCGATCCCGCAGTAAAAGAGCGCCAGTTCCTCCCAGTATCTCCAAAGGTTTTCCCGGTCCGGAGAGTCCCCGTTGTCGATTTCGGCAAGGTCACCCCAGACCGCAACACACCGGTCACCTTCCCATGCCGACGGGTTGACCACCGTACCGTCATCAGGGTTCCGGAGATACCATGCCGGGTGCGTCCGGATCACAGGCGAATCCACGGCCGTATGGTTGATCACCAGATCCATGATCATGCGCAAACCCAGGTTGTTTGCCTCCTGCACAGCCTCCCTTAATTGATCCATGGGCCGCTTTGGCGACACCTTTGAAATAAACAGGGGATTGATTTCGTAATAATCCCTGATGGAATAGAGGCTCCCTGAAAAACCCGGATCATGGAACGGATTGACAAAGACTTCGTTGAACTCCATATCCCTGGCCCGGCGCATATGGGCGGGCCATTGGTCCATGGTACCGGCAAGCAACGGGAAAAGATTGTAGATCCTTGCCCCTTGCTTAAAAGGTGTTTTTTTCTGCATGCTGATCCCTTTCTAAAATCATGGAATTCTATCTGAAGGAGTGGCTTTCTGTCAATGCCTTGAGCATGAAAAACCTTGCAGAATGAAGGGTTTTATGTTAATTTTATTTTTTTTTAATCCTCTCCACAATAAAGATAGAGAAAAGCGGTGCACGCGAAGCCTAACCCTTTCCCCCCACGAGAGGAGAGAAGAATTTAAGGAAGAAATTGATGTCATCGGACAAATGGCTGATTAAATATTGGATATCCGTCATCCTCATTCTTGTCCTCTCAGGGGCTGTTTTTTTTTACAACCTCGGAAAGATTTCTCTCTGGGACCCGGACGAACCTAGGGGAGCGGTCATCGCCTATGAGATGCTGAACAGCAGGGACTGGATCCATCTCAGCTACAATGGCGAGCCGATCACCAACAAAGCCGCCCTGGTCAAGCCGCCCCTTTATTACTGGAGCATCGCCGCCTTTTCCGCCTTTCAGGGGAAGGTAGATGAGTTCTCGGCACGGGCCCCCTCAGCCATGGCGGGGATCGGAACGGCCTTGCTGGTCTTCTTTCTGGGAAGGGTGATCTTTGGGCACAGGACCGCATTTCTGGGTACCCTGATCTTCATCAGCAATCATATGATCTTTGAACAGGCACGGTCAGCGGAGATCGATATGACCCTTTGCCTTCTGCTGACCTTCTCCCTGTTTGTTTTTTATTCGTGCTATCACGGCATCCTTCCTCAAAGAACCATCCTTTCCGCCTATCTGGCCATGGGACTGGCCGTTCTGGCCAAAGGCCCTCTCGGAGTCATGGTTCCCGTGATGGTAGCCGGCCTCTATCTTATTTCCCAGAGGGATATAAAGGCCATCTTGCGCTTGAAGCCGCTCTCGGGCATGCTCCTGGTCCTGCTGGTCGCATCCCCATGGTTTATTCTGGAGGGAAAGGCCTTTGGAGCCGAATTCTTTTACCGCCAGAATATCGAAAGATTTTTACACGCCTTTGATCACCGGCAGCCTTTCTATTACTACCTGGTGAAACTTCCCCTGCATTTCATGCCCTGGACTATTTTACTGCCGGCCACCATGGCCTACTGGTTTCAGAAAGGCAAAGAGAAAAATCCGGGGAGGGTCTTTCTCATGATCTGGTTTCTTTCGACACTGATCTTTTTCAGCCTCTCGCAAAGCAAACGTTCCATCTATATTCTTCCTCTTTACCCGGCCCTTTCGCTCCTTGTGGGAGAGGCGCTTCATCAGATTTTCTATGAGAAAAATTTTATTACGCTGATGCGATGGGTGAGGGGCGGCGGGATTTTTATGATTGTCCTCCTGATCCTGGCCGGTACGGCAGGTACGGCTTTCGTCCTGGTAAAGCTCTCCGGTCTCATGTTGCAGACACTCGCCATGCTTCTTTTCATCATGGCATGGTCGGCCTTTATGTTCCGGTTCATCAAGCGTCCGGAGGCAACAAAAATGCTTGCGGCCTTTTTTGTCCTCGCCTTCTCGATTGAGCTCTTCTCTGCCGGGGTGGTCTATCCGGAATTGGATGCAAGAAGCCGTTCATCCAAGAAACTCTGCCGGATGGTGGCGCAAAAAGTCGGTGACAGCGATCTCGGCTGCGTGGGATTCCACCCCCCAAGCGCCATTTTTTACATCAACCGGGAGCGGAACCGGCCCCTCAAGGATTTCGAACACCGGATAGAGGACGGAATCTCATTTCTCAAGCAGGATAAGACCGTTTACTGTCTGATGGACCGATCCGTCTATGAGCGAGAAAAAGACCGGCTGGATAAAATCTGTGTACAGCTTTATATCCCGAATCTCCCTCTCAAGGGGTGGAAGTGGGATCTGGTTTTTTTAGCCAACCATTACGAAGGGGAACAGATGCTCAAATTATGACCATGGGCCGAATAAAGGCATCCTGATCCCATTCCCGATTTTATATTTGATTTTATGTTTTAAAAAGATGCATAATATATTCCCTTTTTTTCAAGGTGCGTTCATGACGGAAAAGATCAAAAAAGAGACATTGAAACGGCTCACTTTTCTTCCATTTTCTCTCCCCTCCATCGGCGAGGAGGAGATTGCCGAGGTTGTGGATTCGCTCCGGTCCGGATGGATCACCACCGGGCCCAAGGCCCATCAGTTTGAAAAGGACTTCGCAGAATATGTGGGGTCCAAATATGCCGTGGGCCTGTCTTCGGCCACAGCCGGACTGCATCTTTCCCTGATGGCCCTCGGCATCGGCCCCGGAGACGAGGTGATCACGACCCCGATGACCTTCGTAGCCACCGTTAACATGATCGTAGCCAACAGGGCCACACCGGTCTTTGCAGACATAGACCCCCGGACCCTGCAGATCGACCCCGAAGAAATAAAAAAGAAGGTAACGGACAGGACCAAGGCCGTCATTCCTGTCCATTTTGCAGGACAGCCCTGCGATATGGACAGGATTCACGAGATTGCCGGGACCCATCATCTTCACGTGGTCGAGGATGCCGCACATGCGGCAGGGACCGAATACCGAGGGCGGCGGATCGGCGCTTTGAGCCCCCTCAGCGTCTTCTCTTTTCATCCGATCAAGAATATCACCACCGGCGAGGGAGGGATGGTGACCACCAACCGTGAAGACCTGGCCGAGACTATCCGCATGCTCAAGTTCCACGGAATATCCAAAGACGCCTGGAAACGCTACGATGAAAAGGGGACGCCGCATTACGATGTCATCGCCCCCGGTTTCAAATACAACCTCATGGACATACAGGCCGCATTGGGTATCCACCAGCTGAAAAGGATCGAGGCATTCAACCGGCGGCGCAAGGAGATGGCGGAACGATACAACCAGGCCTTCGCCGGTCTGGATGAGATCGAACTGCCCCAGGAGGTCTCTTATCCACACCTTCATGCCTGGCATCTCTATGTCATCCTTGTCCGGCCCGAAAAACTGACCATCGACCGGGACGGCTTCATGGAAGCGCTCAAGGCGGAAAAAATCGGCACCGGGATCCATTTCCTCGCAGTCCACCTTCACGACTATTACCGGAAACATTCCCCCTACCGCAGGGGAGACCTGCCGCATGCCGAGTATGTCTCGGACCGGATCCTCTCTTTGCCTCTTTACCCCGGGATGACGGACAAGGACCAGGAGGATGTGATCGCAGCCGTCACAAGGGTCTGCCGACAACACAGGAGGAGAGCATGACCATGGATATTCAGACCCCCGAGCACAAGGTGCATCCGGAACCTGCCGGAATGAATAAGCCCGCCCCCCCGTACATCTCTGTGGTTGTGCCGGTCTACAACGAGGAGGCGACCCTGGAGAGGCTCTTCGGCCGCCTATATCCTGCCCTCAAGGGGATCGGAAAACCCTTTGAGATTATCTTTGTGGACGACGGAAGCAGGGACCGTTCCATGGACCTTCTCAAGGATTTCCTGAACCGCTGCCCCGGAGAGGTCGTCATCATCGAGTTCAACGGGAACTTCGGCCAGCATATGGCCATCATGGCCGCATTTGAGAGATCCAGAGGGGAGATCGTGGTGACTATTGATGCCGATCTACAGAACCCTCCGGAAGAGATTCCCAAACTGGTCAGGACCATGGAGGCAGGCTTTGATGCAGTAGGAGGATACCGGAAGATCCGCCAGGATTCCCTTTTCAGGAAGATTCCTTCCTGGGCCGTCAACAAGATTACGAGCCGGATCACCGGCATTGAACTCAGGGATTATGGGTGCATGCTCCGGGCCTATCACAGGCGGATCATCGACAACATCAACAAGTGTCATGAGACGACCACATTCATTCCGGCCCTTGCGCATTCCTTTGCCTCCAATCCCACGGAAGTCGAAGTGGGGCATGAGGAGCGGATCACCGGAGAATCCAAGTACACGCTCTACAAACTCATCCGCCTGAACTTTGACCTGATGACCGGATTCTCGGTCGTGCCACTGCAGATCTTTACCTTTCTCGGTTTTGTCATTGCCATGCTCAGCGTGGCCTTTGGTATTTTCCTGGCTATCCGGAGAATTATCGTCGGCCCGGAGGCTGAAGGGCTCTTCACCCTTTTCGATATCCTCTTCTTCCTGATCGGCATCATGATGTTCGGCGTCGGAATCATGGGGGAATACGTGGGCCGGATCTATCAGGAGGTGCGAAAGAGACCGAGATATATTATACGGAAAATATATGGCCATAATAAATAACCCCGTGCGCGCCCTGGTCTTTGCTTATCATAACGTGGGCCACGCATGCCTGAAGGTCCTGATCGATCAGGGGGTCGATGTGATCTCTGTAGTCACCCACGAGGATGATCCAAAGGAAGACGTCTGGTTCCAGTCGGTAGCAGGCCTCGCCCTCAGGAACCGCATCCCGGTCCATACCCCGACTAATGTGCGGACCACAGAATTTATCCGATGGGTCGAATCACTGGAGCCGGACGTGATCTTTTCCTTTTACTATCGAAATATGCTCCCTGCTGAGATCCTGAAGATCCCCCGCCTCGGGTCCATGAACATGCACGGCTCCTATCTTCCAAAGTACCGCGGCCGATGCCCGGTCAACTGGGTGCTGATCCATGGCGAGAACGAAACCGGCGTAACCTTGCATGACATGGTTCCTAAGCCCGATGCCGGCGACATGGTGGGACAGAAGAAGATTCCCATCGGCCCTGAGGAGACCGCACGGGATCTCTTTGACAAGATCACCGAGGCCGCGGCGCAGTTGCTGACTGAACTCCTGCCGCTAATCCGTGAAGGCCGCGCTCCCCGCATAAAACAGAGCGAAGAAGATTCGACTTATTTTGGCGGCCGACGTCCCGAAGATGGAAGGATCGACTGGGGCTTGAGCGCAAGAGAAATCCATAACCTGATTCGTGCAGTCACACACCCATACCCAGGGGCCTTTACCTATTTTCATGGCAGCAAGGTGCTGATCTGGAATGCAATCCCTCTCGATGACCCCTCAGACAAAACACCGGGACAGGTTGTTTCGATCACCCCTTTAAAGGTGGCAACAGGAAAGGGCGTGCTCCAGCTTGGCCGCGTACAAAAACAAGGGGATGAAGAAATGGACGGAGAGATATTCGCAGAGAAGTATGTCGTCAAATCCGGAGCGGTTCTTAAAGAATAAGCGGAATGAAAACAGATTAACAATATTTGGTTCTTTCGTAATAAAGTTGAACGGCTATAGAAGTTAAAGATAAAAAATCAAGAATCAAAGATCAAAATGACAGAGGAAAAATAAAAAATGAAAATCAAAACGGGGAACTGGGATTGGATCTTTAAAGATTCGAGCTTATTGACTTGCGATAGAATGCAAAGACCTCTCGATTCATTCGTTAGCGGATACTCCGGCACGAAAGAGGCTCCGCCATTTTTATATTTTGATTTGTCATCTTGATTTATTATCTTTGATTTTTGATTCTTAAGGCGTGCAGGAAAACCTTTGATTTTCAATTTCTGAGCGGTTCAACTAAAAAACGAAAAAGAGCAATATTTTGAGTACCCGACCTATTTATTTTTTAACCTGGAGTTTAGTTTTTGGAGGAGTCTGCAATGAAGGTTTTAATTCTGGGCGTGAATGGCTTTATCGGGAACAGTCTAACCTACAGGATCATGACAACCACAGACTGGGAAGTCTACGGCATGGATATGGCGTGCGACAAGCTGGAGCACTCCATCAACAACCCGAGATTCCATTTTGTAGAAGGAGACATCTCCATCAACAAGGAATGGATCGAGTACCACATCAAGAAATCCGATCTGGTTCTGCCCCTTGTGGCCATTGCCACCCCGGCCAGCTACGTTCAGGACCCGCTCGCCGTATTCGAACTTGACTTTGAAGAAAACCTCCGAATTGTCCGGCAGTGTGTCAAATACAAAAAACGGGTCATCTTCCCTTCCACCTCAGAGGTCTATGGCATGTGCTCGGATCCGGAGTTCGAACCTGAGACCAGCAACCTGGTGCTCGGACCGATCCATAAAGAGCGGTGGATCTACAGCTGCTCCAAACAGCTGATGGATCGGGTGATATGGGCCTACGGAAGGCAGGGCCTGCAGTTCTCCCTGATCCGCCCGTTCAACTGGATCGGGCCTAAGCTGGACCGGATTACTGTGGGCAAGGAGGGAAGTTCCAGGGTGCTGACCCAATTCCTGGGGAACATCATGATCGGTGAGCCGATCAAGCTCGTGGACGGAGGCACGCAGAGCCGGAGCTTTACCTATATCGACGACGGGATCAGCTGCCTTATGAAGATCATGGAAAACAAAGACAATGTCTGCCAGGGAGAGATCTTCAATATCGGGAATCCGGACAATAACATTTCGATCCGTGATCTGGCCCATACCCTCCGGGAGATGGTCATGGCCTATCCGAAATACCGCAAAAAGGCCGAGGCCACGCAAATCATCGAGGTCTCCTCGGAAAACTACTACGGCAAGGGATATCAGGATATCATGACCAGGGTCCCGTCGATCAGGAAGGCCCGGGAGCTTCTCGGGTGGAAGCCGGAAGCGGACCTCAAGACCGCGTTGAAGAAAACCCTGGACTACTATCTCACCGAAGACCGTAAAGAAGCGCTTTTATGACCATGGAAAAAAGAGCTCCGGAAATACGGGGAGATGAGAACTCATTCCGCAAGGATTTCATCATCATCCTTCTCCTCGTTTTTTTTTCGTCTACCCTATTACTCTACCGTTTGGGTGATCGTTCACTCTGGGGGTCTGAAGGGAGATGGGCCGAGGCTGCGCGTGAGATGCTCGCCTCTTCGGATTATTTGACTCCGGTGATCAACGGAACACCCTATCTGGACAAACCCTGTCTTTCATATGATATGATCCTGGCCTTCACCCCGTTTACCGGAGGGAAGGTAACCGAGCTTTCGGCAAGACTCCCTTCCGCGGTTTCGGCCATGGCGGCCCTTCTGCTCCTCTACGGAATGGGAAAGAAACTCTACGACAGAGAAACCGGCTTCCTCTCGGCCCTGATCCTGGGAACCTCGTTCTATTTCGTCTTCTGGGGAAGGACCGCATCTGCGGATATCATCAACATGACCGGCGTCCTGCTCTCCCTCTGGATCTTTGTCCGTTTTGAGGCGGCCCCATCCCGGGGCTGGCTCTACCTCTTCTACCTCTCCATGGCCTTGAATTCGCTGACCAAGGGCCTTCTGGGGTTCGCCCTTCCCATGGTGGTCCTGTTCCCCTATGCATGGGTCCGGAAACAATGGGGCTGGCTGTTGAACCGGCATACCCTGCCCGCATGGCTGCTCGCCGCTCTGGTCTACCTCATTCCCTTCTTCCTCGATTTCACGCGGAGCGGTTCCACCGACTCCATCTACCTGGTCTTCAAGGAGAACATCCTCCGCTTCTTCGATCCCTTTGATCATAAGCAGCCTGTCTATTTCTATTTTTACGAGATCTTCGCTATTTTTGTTCCATGGGCACTGTTTCTCCCGGGCGCCCTGATCCATCATCTCAGAAAGCAGAGGCCGCTAAACGATCCCACATGGTTTGCAATCCTCTATTTCTGCGCCCTCTTTGTATTTTTCACCCTCTCAGGTTCCCGGCGGAGCTATTATCTCCTCCCGCTCTTTCCCGCAGCCTCTTTAATCATTGGCAGGAGCTGGTCCGAACTGATGAACCATCCTGTCCGGGGATGGGCCTCCCTGGCACAGGTACTGATCCCGGCGGGTCTGCTCACTCTGATCATGGGCGCGGCCTCGATACTTCTTTTTTTACAGCCTTCTTTTCTCAAGCCGTATGAAGCGTTCAATCCAGGCCGGCATGCGTGGGGAGCGGCCATCGCAACCGCGGGGCTGATCCTTTCTCTCCGGTTTTATGCAGGATCAAAGGTCAAACACTTTGTCGCCCTTGTTGTGGCGGTAGTCTTCTCCGTAAACCTCTATTGCTTTTTTGTTCTTTTACCTGCGGCGGAATCCTTTCGGGGACTTCGGGGCTTTTGCAGCAAGGTGAACAGGATGCATATCTCTCAGGATCACCTTGCAGTTCTACACCAATGGAGGGAGGGAAACCTCTATTTTTACCTGGACCAGATTCCTGTCCGGAGAATCGATGATCCCGAAGAGGCCAGGCGTTTTCTTCAGAATCCTGAAAATTACCTTCTCATAGAAGAGAAGCACAAGAAGGAGATCCCCGGGCTCGGTCCGGACCAGATTTTCCTGCAGGAGACCTCATCCCCATTCAAAAAAGATGACGCGGAAAGGTTCTCGCTGATTCGAGGGAGGTCTGCATGAAGCCGTCTCCTCTCAATCTGAACGGCCTGGTCTTCAAAGTGGATGTAGACACATACCGGGGGCTCAAAGAGGGCGTGCCTGCGCTCCTGGACCTTTTCAGGGAAACGGGGATCCGGGCCTCTTTTTTTACAGCCATGGGACCTGACCGGTCTGGAAGAGCCGTCTTCCGGGTCTTCACAAAAAAAGGGTTTTTGAAGAAAATGATCAGGACCCGTGCCGCAAGCATGTACGGTTTTTCCACCCTCTTGTACGGAACCCTGCTGCCGGCCCCTAAAATAGCGGCCTCACTACCGCACATCATCCGCTCCATTCCCGAGGCAGGGCACGAGATCGGAATCCACTGCTGGGACCATGTTAAATGGCAGGATAAGCTGGACCGGATGAGCCTTGATCAGATCCGAACGGAGTTCAACCTCGCCCGGTCGGCCTTCCGGGAGGCTTTAAACAGAGACGCGGCCAGCTGCGCAGCACCGGGCTGGATCTCCAATGCAAAGAGCCTCTCCATCCAGGATGATGCGGGCCTTGCCTACTGCAGCGACATGCGGGGAGAGTCCCCATTTTTTCCTGTGGTTGACGGGAGACGATTCAGCACCCTTCAGATTCCAACCACCCTCCCAACCATGGATGAAATCATGGGAAGGGGGGCGGAAAGCGACAACGAAATTGCAGACTATTATCTTTCCCGTCTGAAACCGGGCAGGCTCCACGTCATGACCGTACATGCAGAAACCGAAGGCATCGGCAAAAAAGAAGCGTTCCGAAGGATCATCGAGGGGGCTCAAGGGAAACTCCCGGTTCTTGTCTTATCCGAAGTCGCCAGGATCTGCCTTGAACAGTTAGAGAACGTGCCGCTCTGTGAGGTTTTGTACGGCCTCGTCCCCGGACGGGCCGGTGAACTCTCCATACAAGGGAAAAGGATCCATGGAAATACAACCGCCTGAACTCTCTGTGGTCATCCCGGTCTATAACGAAGAAGAGAATATCCCCATCCTGGTCCGTGAACTCGAAGAGGCCCTGAATCCCCTGGGAAAGGAATACGAAATCATCATGGTGGATGATGGAAGCCGGGACAGAAGCCTTGAAAGGATCCGTGAGGCAGGGCGGAAAAACCCGAGGGTACGCGCCATCAGTTTCGAGGCGAATGCGGGGCAGACCGCTGCCATGGATGCGGGTTTCCGTTCCGCCCGAGGCGATGTGATCGTAACCCTGGATGCGGATTTGCAGAACAGCCCCAGGGACATCCCCCTGCTTTTGGAAAAGATACCGGAATACGATATTGTCTGCGGCTGGCGGGCCGAGAGGAACGACCCGTGGATTCGAAGGATCTCATCACGAATCGCCAATTCCGTGCGCAATGCCCTGAGCCATGAGGAGATCAAGGATATTGCATGTTCACTCAAGGCCTATAAGCGGGAATGCTTTCAGAAGGTCAAGCTCTATAACGGCATGCACCGGTTTCTTCCCACACTCTTCAAAATGGAAGGGTTCCGCGCCGTGGAGGTCCGTGTGGGGCACTTTCCCAGGAGGCACGGAACGGCCAAGTACAACATCCGGAACCGGGTTTTCCGGTCCTTCGTGGACCTTCTTGCGGTCCGGTGGATGAAAAAGAGACAGCTGAACTATCGGGTACGGGAAGACCTCTCGGACAAGGGCGAGTGAGTAAAACCATTCATATATGAACAAGGAGTAATTATGAGTTTATGGATCGTCTTCGGCCTGGTTGGGCAGACCATGTTCTTTCTCCGCTTTCTCATCCAGTGGATCGCTTCAGAACGTAAGAAGCAGAGTGTGATCCCGGTTTCGTTCTGGTTCTTCAGCATCATTGGCGGACTGATCCTGCTGATCTACGCCATACAGCGCAAGGATCCGGTCTTCATCATCGGCCAGTCCACGGGAAGCGTGATCTATATCCGAAACCTCGTCCTGATCTACAGAAAAAGAAAAGAGATCCCGAATGCCGTTCGGTAAACCTGTGAATTTGATCCTGATGCTTGGTCTGCTCCTGCTTCTGATTTACGCGGGCTCCATACATAGAGATCTGACCTTTCCGGATGAACTCCGATACGCGGAGGTTGCCAGGGAAATGCTGGAAAGCGGGAACTGGATCCTTCCAAAATTCAATTATGCCGTATATCCGGACAAGCCCCCGGTTTTTTTCTGGGCCCTTGCCTCGTCCATGAAGCTATTGGGCGAAAATACCCGGGCGGCCCTCCTCCCATCCATGCTCTCTGCAATCCTTACCCTGTTCATGACTTATCTTCTGGGCAAGGAGATCTTCCATCATGAGGCGGGCCTGTATGGGGCATGGATCCTCGGCTCTTTTTTTCTCTTTCTCATGATGTCTCAGGTCGTCCGCATGGACATGACCATGACCGCACTGGTCACCGCATCCCACTACTTTTTCTACAAGGGGTTTATGCAAAGAGGCCGTTCACGGCGCACGCTTCTTGCCGGATACCTCTGCATCGGTACTGCGCTGATCACCAAGGGACCCGTGGGACTGATCCTTCCTCTGGTCACTATACTTTCATATCTGCTTCTCAGAAAGGAGCCGAAACGGATCAAGTCCCTCTATACCTTCATGGGCCTTTTGCTCATGCTGGGGATTCCTCTCGTATGGCTGGGGCTTGCCTCTCTGCAGGGCGGAGGGGCCTATCTCAGGGAAATCCTCCTGAAACAGAGTACCGGAAGGGTCATCGAGTCGTTCTCGCATGCAAAACCCTTGTATTATTATTTTCTCTATTTCCCTCTCCTCTTTGTCCCCTGGTCGTTCTTTCTTGTGCTCTTCTTCGATCCCGGAATCCGCAAGGATCTTTCGGTTGACCGCGACGGCAACCTTTTCCTTATCTGCTGGGTACTCGGCGCGCTGATCTTCTTTTCACTGATCAGCGGCAAGATCCTCATCTACCTCCTGCCCATCGCACCGGCCCTGGCGCTCCTGATTGCAAGAATATTCCACCCGATCCTCAAGGACCCTGGAGTGCTGCAAAGGCCCATGCTCTTTAAACTGCCCGCCTATCTGCTTGCAGGAATCTATATCGTCGGGGCCTTCGGCATCTATGCCGCTGCCGGGAAAGTCCCTTTTCTCAAAGATTGGCGTGACCTTGTTCCCCTGTTTCTGGTATTGATTCCGGGCGGGGTCATTTTGTCCTATCATGCCCGCCGGATGCATGTTCTACAGAGCTTCACGACCATCGGTCTGATCTCTGTTTTCATGGTCGGTTCCATGACCCTGTGGCTTTTGCCCAGAATCAACCCCTATCTGAGCCTGAAACCCATGGCCCGGCAGATCCTCAGCATCCACAAGGACCATCCGCAAGTGGCAGGATACAAGGTGGACCTCCGTTATTTGACATTTTATCTTAAAACCCCTTATGATAAATTAAACTCCTATGAGTCACTGAGGACGTTTATGGAGAAAAAGGGGGCCTTCCTGGTTGCGGACCAGGAAGATGTTCCTCTGCTTAGAGAGGCTCTGCAACGTCCCCTGATTGAAATCGGGCAGTTCCCGATCAAGGGACTCTGCTACCTTGTGTTCCTGATACAGTAAATTTCGAACAAGGATTCTTGAACCTTCAACAGGATAGACCATGCCAAAGCAGGGAAGAGGCGCTCTGATTTTCATGCTTTCCATTATTGCCGTCGGCGCTCTCTCTATTCTCTCTCTGGTCCCTTTCCGTATACTAACTGCCTTAGGGTCCTGGCTGGGGGGCTTATATTACCCCATCGATTTAAAAAGGAAGAAGATAGGGCTGGACAACCTCCGCCTCACCATGGGAAAAAACCAATCAGAAAAAGAGATCCGGCAGATCCTGAGGTCCGTATACCGGCATATGGGAAGCTCCCTGCTGGAGTTTGCTGCGATCCACAGGCTGAGCAGGGAAAGGATAGATTCACTGGTCCGGTTTGAAGGCCTGGACAAGATTGATGCTGCGATGAAGACCGGCCGGGGGGTTATCATTCTCGGAGCACATATGGGCAACTGGGAGCTCTATGCCCAGGGGGGCGCCCTCCATGGGTTTCCAGTCCATGTCATCGGCCGGAAGGCTAATGTCAATCTCTTGAATAACTACATGGTCCGCATCCGGGAATGCCATGGGAACCGGGTGATTCTCCGCACCAACGCCATGAGAAGAATCCTCAAGATCCTGCAGGAAGGCAAGGCCATCGGCGTGATGTGCGACCAGAGGGGAAGCACGAGCCGGGGACTCATGATCGACTTCTTCGGCCAACCCGCCCCCACCAGCCCGGCCATGGCCAGGATCATCCTGAAATCGGGCGCTGTCGTATTGACCAGCTTCGGATACCGGAATCCGGATCAGACTCACACGCTCACCATCGGCGGCCCACTGACATTTGACATGGGTCAGGATGCCGAAAAGAGCGTCCTCCATATAACTGAACACTATATGAAGGCCCTTGAGAATTTCATCCGCCTGCACCCGGACCAATGGCTCTGGATGCACAGGCGCTGGATGAGCCGGCGTTCAAAAACTTCAAAAACTTAATCAAAAACTTAATGCAATCAAAAACTTAATGCTTGATTCTCGGTCCATTCCCTGCTAAGATACCAAAACTGTCCGAAACGGCAGAAAAAAGCATGTGGGAGGATCTTGTGTCCAATACTCGAATCTCTATCCTCTGCATCGACAAGAATAAAAGTTTCGCCAAAACCGCCGAGGGGATCCTGAAAAAGGACCTCAGGGGCGCCTCCTTTACCTTTGTCCAGAACGGCGAGTCTGCCCTTCACCACCTCAGCCAGCATCCGGTAGACCTGGTTCTTGTCGGCCATCATGCTCCCAAGTTTGACGGCCTCAGCATGATGGAGGATATCCGTAAAAAGAAGATTGATACGGCCATGATCATGATTGCTTCTCAGGGGAGTGAACGGACTGCTGTGGAGGCCATGAAGCGGGGTGCTTACGACTATATCTCCAAAAAAGACTTAAACGCCTCTACCCTGAGTTCTGCCATCAGGAACGCAATCATACAGAAACGCATAGAAGAAAAAAACCGGCAGAAAGGAGAACGGATCAAGGAGCAGGCCGCACAGGACGACCTGACCGGTCTTTATAACCGCCGATATTTTCAACACCTGTTGGAAAAGGATTTCCGCCAGGCACTTCGCTATGACTATCCGCTACATTGTATCATGCTGGACCTTGATGAATTTAAATCCGTCAATGATTCCTACGGCCACATCTTCGGTGATTCCGTCCTGAAAAAAAGCGCTGAGATCCTTCGCAGACAGATGAGAGACGTTGATCTGCTGGCCCGCTACGGAGGCGAGGAATTCGTCATGGTCTGCTCACACATCAAAAAAGACGGGGTCCTCACCCTCTGCGAAAGAATTCGCGATAATTTCTCCAGGCAGCTATTCCAGGATGGGGAGAACTCGATACGCATGACCGTAAGCATCGGGGTCGCCTCCAATGCTGACCCAAGCGTGACGGATCCTTTGGTCCTGATCCGCCATGCGGACGAGGCCCTTTACGAAGCCAAACATCGCGGCAAAAACAACGTCTGTCACTGGAAGGAAAAACAATCCCTGGATGAGTTATTAAACAACGAGTACCAGGAGAAGATCGAGCATTATCAGAATCATTTTATGGGTTTTACGCAGGAGGTCCTCGATAAATTCATAGAGTACAGCAAAACCCTGGTGAAAGAGATCGAGAAGAAAGACCGGAGAACGGCGCAGCATTCCCCCAATGTAACCTGCTATTCGGTGGCCCTCGCCAAGGCCCTGCACCTTTCAGATCCGGAGACCAACACGATCCGCCTTGCCGGCATGCTCCACGACATCGGCAAGGCAGGGATCGACCCAAAGATTCTTTATAAAAAAGGAACCTATAATCCCAAGGAGTTCAGGATCATGAAGCTCCACCCCCTGTTCAGCGCAAAAATGATTGAGCCGCTGAACTTTCTGGACAAGGAACTGCAGATTATTCTGCAGCACCATGAGCGTTTTGACGGCAAGGGATACCCAACCGGGAGAAAAGGGCGGGAGATATGCCGGGGAGCGCGTATCCTTGCCCTGTGCGACGCCTTCGATGCCATGACCTCCGGCAGGAGCTATAAAAGGAAGCTTACTCAGAAAAGCGCCTGTTCGCAGATCAACGAGGAATCAGGAAGGCAGTTTGATCCGGATATGGCCCGGATCCTGGTACGGCTGGCAGAAAGCCAGTCTCTTCACTAAATCTCCCTTCACGGCCTCAAAAACACGTTCTGCATCACCGACTTCACCAAAGCAGCAACCGTATCCTGCAGCAGATCCGGCATTCAGGTCCCGGCCTGGAATCCATAGATAGACTCCATCTCTCCGGAGTAGGCCCCGGTTTTATCCCGGTAAATGATAAAAGGCGCCTCCATCTTCATCCCCGCCCTGGCCCCCTTGACCGCCTCGACCATCACGAGGACCGGAGGGGTCCCCGGAAAGGAATGAATGGTCTGCATCCTGCGCGGTTCGAGACGATTCTGTCTGAGCTGGATGATCAGGTCCGTCAGGCGCTCAGGAAGATAGATCATGGAAAATCTTCCATGTCTCTTCAGAAGATAAGCCGCTGCATGGATCAGATCCTCAAGGGTAAGCTTGATCTCATGTCTTGCAATGGCTTTTTCCGGGTCCGGATTCGTCCTGCCTGAAAGGACTTTGCGAAAGGGAGGATTGGAGCAGACAGCGTCTGTTTTCTCAGGATCGAAATATTCTTCTATCCTGCGGATGTCTCCGTGGACAGCCTGTACCCGGCCCTGAAGTCCATTGATGACCAGGTTTTTCTCCAGAAGGCCGTAGAGCCTCTTCTGGATCTCCACGCCCGCAACATCACAGTTAGGATGCCGTTTTGCCAGGATCATAGAGATCACCCCTGAGCCGGCGCCCAGTTCCACCACGGAGCTGTTTTTTTTGAGATGGATAAAAAATGCAAGGATCAGGGCGTCCAGGGAATAACGATACCCTCTGCGGAACTGAAGCATGCGGATCCCGGCTGTAGAAAGCGTGTCAAGGGTCTCATGCGGCCCTGGCTCTATCATCATATTACAGCATCCGGAGGCCTTCTGAAAGCGTTCATGTCGTAATAGTAGGTAAAAAACACAGAAGACCCGCTCACCTGCGAGCGGGTCTTCTGTTTCATAAAATTAACTCAATACCTCAACTTATAGGGTGGGGCTTCCAAAAAAAGTCTAGTCGTCCCTCCCCCACTTGTTCTTATCATCTTTTGAATCTTTATCATTCCATTTCTTCTCATGGAACTCTTTACCCTCGTACTTACCTTCTCCCTCACAGGTACGACCTCCGCTGATCGGGCATCCCTGTTCATTTAACTGCTCGAACGAGTTTTTCAAGGGCTCATAGGAAGAGCAGCTTCCCGGGAAAACCGCATTGAACTGACTGATGACTTGCGCTGGAGTCAGGTCGTAGCTCACCCCTGTAGCAGCCGCGTTCAGCAGCGCTCCTACGGTTTGGCGCCCCAGGGCGGTCAGCCCCCCGCCTCCCTGCGAGATGACCTGAAGGAGTGTCTTGCCCGGAAACGCGTTCTCAAACACGGCCGAGAACATCGTGCTCGGCGTATACGGGGACGGCCACTTGTTGGTGTGGTTCTTCCAGAAACCATCCGAACATCCCTGTCCACCGGCCTGGACGGCGATGCCAAAGTAATGGCTCGGATCCGTGGCCGTGACCACAACACCCGACGGGGCCGTGCCGCTGGCCGTGCCGATATTCGAATACTGGCCCGCAACGGCCGTACCGGTCGCCGTGCAGGTCATTGTAGCTGTCGGGGCCAGAATGCTGCCGGGGCAGGTCACAACCACACCTTTGTCGTCGGTGACCCCGACATTCGTCAAAGCGACGTTACCCGAGTTGGTGACCACGTACTCCCAGGTAACCACGGATCCCACCGCAATGTTTGGACCGGTCGGCTGATCCGCATCCTGATTATTGGTAAACTTCTTCATGGTAATTTCCGGAACTGCAGGGACAAAGAGTCCCGCATCCACACTGGTATTGTTATCCCCCGAATTCAGGGTGACACACACCGTCTGACCGGTAACCGGATCAGCATCACTGTCGATGGTATCGTCCCCTCCCTGATCTTTCAGGGTGAAGACGTAACCCGACGGCGCCACGAACCCGATGTAGTAACTGCCTGGTTCCTGGCCGGGGAACAGATAATTGCCGCTTCCGTTCGTGGTCGCGGCAGCCACTATGATGTTATCGGAACATCGGTACAGATTGACCGTTGCATTCGAAATACCGGGCTCCCCCGTATTCTGAATGCCGTTCATGTCCGTATCGTCCCAGACCAAATCACCGATCGATGCCTTCTGATAGAGGCCGGCATCCGCATCCAGATTACTTTCGTTCGGGGCCAGCGTGATTGTCGCCGTCCGGCCGGTGGTTGTATCGGCGTCACTGTCAATCGCATCATTGGTCCCGGCGTCCTTTGGGCTGAAGACGAAACCGGAAGGATAAACAAACTCGACGACATACGTGCCGGGATCCAGATTGCTGAAGGCATAGATACCGTTGACGTCTGTGGTAGTCGATGTGACAAGCACATTGGAGCTATCATATAAATTAACGGCAACACCTTGGATTCCCGGCTCCAGACCGTCCTGGAGTCCGTTCGCGTTGAGGTCATTCCAGACATAATTGCCGATGGATGCGGGGAGCTGGTTCAGCCCGGCATCCACGGAGGCGTCGGCTTGTCCCGAGGTCAGCACGACGGCATCGCTCTTGCCCGTTCCGACACTCACGTTGCTGTCGACAGCAGCGTCCGTTCCTACATACTGATCGCTGAAGACGTAACCGGACGGCGGCACGACCTCTACCACATAGCTACCCGGGTTCATGCCGCTGAACTGATAGATCCCGCCTCCGGCCGTGGTGATCGTCTGGAGCAGGTTCCCATTATTGTCGTAGAGATTGACGGTTACCCCGTCAAGACCGGGCTCGCCTGAGTCCTGGATCCCGTTCCGGTTCAAGTCATGCCAGACCAGATTTCCGATGGAAGCGGTTTGGAACAGGCCCGCATCCAGTGTCAGGTTCGTGTCCCCTGGGATCATTTCCGTACATGCGGTGCGGCCCGTAGACTGGTCGGCATCGCTGTCGAGGGTGTCATCTCCACCCACATCCTTGGTCGTAAAGACATAGCCGGCGGGGGCGGTAAATTCAACCGAGTAGATGCCCGGGGCCTCATTGGCAAAGGTGTAGGAGCCGCCGGAAACGGTGGTCGTGGTGTCCACAAGCGCCATGTTATTGTTGCAATCCAGAAGGTTGACCGTCACGTTATCGAGCCCGGGCTCCCCTGCATCCTGAAGACCATTGCCGTTCGAGTCTCCCCAGACGAAATCGCCGAGGCTCACATTGGCGACAACCGGTGTAATGCTAATGATTCCGCAGCCGGAATCGGGGACCATATCATCAGTTTGCTGGTCGGTCGAGCTGCCGGCAACACCAAATGCGCCGAAATCCCCTGGGTTCCCCCCCAGCAAGGCCCTGAACGCGCTGTAGTTCGGGATGGTCAGGACATAGCTCGTGGCCGTCACGGTCATGGTCGGTCCGATAATGGGATCGGGGCCGAAAAGGTTATAAATGCTCAGCGTATTATCGGTATAATCTATGTAGACGTCAGGGGAGCAGTAGGCAGTATCGTGAAAGGATATGAGTGTCGATATATCTTCGGAGTATCCGACTCCGGGCTCGTCCAAAATGGTCTGATTGCTCGATGTGTCGGGGAATCCGTCCCCGTCTGCATCGCCCGGCACACCATAGGGCTTGATATCAATGGTCATGGTGTCATTCGAATCCAGAGTAAAGGTGACGGTCTGGATGTCATAGCCGCTCAGAAAGCTGGCGATCTCCTGCGGATCGCTCAGGACCTGCACATTGTCGGCTGACGCCGGAGTGATGATCATAAAGCAGAAGAATACGGCCAGAGCAATGGCGGTGAAGATGGATCTGGTTTTCATGAGTTCTGTCCTCCCTTTGTCTATATAATATTTTGGAAATTCAATTCGTGGAAATCTATATATACCTAAAATACCTACAAGACTTATGTTTATCGCCGGTTCCGCCTGCGGGACAGCCCTACCATGGCGAGAAGCCCCGAACCGATCAGGACCAGGGAAGCGGGTTCAGGTACGGCAATCCCACTCAGGGCGACGAGTTCCTCTGGCGCTCCATCCTTTGCACTTCCGGCGCCTAAATTCACCGTATAGTACTTCCCCAGGATGCCTAAGCCCGTGATGCTGAACTCAACACCGTTATAACCCTCGCTCACGGCATAAGCGTACGAGGCTCCGCTGGGTATCAATGAACTGAGAATCACGTCTGTCCCCGGTCCGTTGGTTGCAGAACCGTTCCCGTTTCCTCTAATGGCAAGCGTTGCGTCATCCGGGCCGCCGTTGGAGTCAATGTCGAGAAGGAAGCGGTAATTCTCGTTTGAGTCAAAGTTCTGGTAGGTAAGTAATTCCAGACATCCCGTTGGGTTGTTAAAAGCGTCGCACGCTCTGCCCACCGTGCCCTGTACCTGGATGCCGAAGTAAAGGGTATCGGAGGGATCATCGTAATACGAATATACATTGGTAATATCGAACCCCCTGCTGCCCGCGTCGTTTAACGGATCCGAGACCGTGTACCCTCTCAACGGATCCGAGTCCACGGCGGCCTGTATGTCGCTCAGGTTGCCGTCAACTGTTAAGCTGATTGCATGGGCGCTGGTGACAAAACAGACGATCAATAGAATGCACATCAATAAACCCATTAAGCCCCGGCTGAGTTTTCCCCTTTTCATAAACAATCCCCCTTGCTTTCTAAAAAAATTATGTAAAAACAGGCATAATTTTATTTGCACCTTTTTTAGGCACTTATTTTCCATTCATCTTATATAGCAATAATTGTACCAATTCACTCCTTAACAAAGGAAATGTTCTTTATTTTTTTAACTCGCTGTTTTATTTCAAAAAAATTTGATTTGCTCCGACCCTTCATCCTCGGCATCAAGAACAGCTTTAAAATGAGTGTGAAAAGTTTTTCCCCTTTTATGTAAAAACTTTCCACTTTTATGTAAAAGTTTACAGTTATTCGGATTTAAATATATTCAAAAATTAAATTAAAAAGTGGGCGCAAGGTTTAGTTTTTGTGAAGGATTGTCAGGGGATAAAAAGCGAGCGGCCATGATTACTTCAGGGCCGCTTCACGAAGTTCTCTAAAACAACATGCCTACGACCTATTGATGGACTCGTAAAAATTCCTCAAAAGGGACGGCACAGTAAAAAGCTCCGGATGCAAGGCGCGCGAATCCTGAGGAATGAGGCGTACTGATAGGTACGCTGCAATGACGAAGGATGAAGCGCAACGCCGCAGACGGACTTTTTACGAAGCCGTCATCTATTGATAAGGCTGATCGTACGCTCCCGCCGGGGCCTGCTGCTGCTGTTCATAGAGGGCCTGACCGGCCTTGATCTCGATCTCTACCCGCCGGTTGGCCTGCCGGCCTGAGGGTGTATCATTACCGGCCACTGGCAAGGAGGCCCCGTAGCCAACAGCAGATATGCGGGAGGGGCTTACCCCCTGGGACTGAAGGTAACTGCCCACAGACCTTGCCCTGTCCTCGGAGAGCTGCTGGTTGTGCTGGGCCGAGCCGGTGCTGTCCGTATGGCCGGAGATCGTGATGTTGGTCTGTGGATATTTGTTCATGACATCGGAGACCTGGCGAAGGTTGGTGACGGCACCAGGCTTCAAAGTGGGAGAGTTCACATCAAAAAGGATCCCGCTGCCGAAAGTCAAAAAGACCTTGTCCTGCTCCTGTCGGACCTGGGCATTCTGGATGGATTGGAGTTCCTGGGCCTGCTTATCCATGTAATTCCCGGCCAAACCGCCGGCCGTGGCCCCAATAGCCGCTCCGATCAGGGCCGCCTTGGCCCGTTGAGAAGGATCATTCTGCTTGAGCAAGGTCCCGGCCGCCGCTCCCACCAGTCCACCGGCGATTGCACCCTTGGTGGTCTTGGTTGACTGCTCCCACTGGGCGCACCCCATGAGTGTAAAGACAAAGGATACAAGAACAACACTGATGACCCATAATCTGGAACTTTTCATATCTTTCTCCTTCCTAATGATGATATTCACATTATCATGATTGTTGCAGAGACTATACTCCCGTAACAGTTAACGCGTCAAGTAACGAAAAAAGATGTTTCCTTGACCTTTCTACATAATAAGACGGGTTTTCTTCAATAAAATTCATCACGCAAGCTATTTCTTCTCAACTTTTCCCTTTCCCCTTTTTATCATCTCCTGAAAAGGTGAGGACAACCTCTGCCCCCCGGCCTTGCTGGCTTTTGATCTCGATCTCTCCGCCATGTTCTTCCATAATCTGGTGGCATATGGTCAGTCCAAGCCCGACCCCCTCTCCCGGATCCTTGGTCGTAAAAAAAGGATCAAAGAGCTGCTCCTTGATCTCTTCCGGAATCCCCTTGCCATTGTCCTGCACAACAACCTGCACGCTCCTTGGCTGTCCCCTGTAATGCACGGACCGTGCAAGAATCTTGATCTTTCCACCATCGGGCATGGCTTGGAAGGCATTGAGGATCAGGTTCAAGAGGACCTGCTTGACCTTGGACACATCCATCCGGACCAGCGGAAGATCCGGGTCTGCATGATAGCTGATATCAATCCCCTTTTTCTCAGCCTCTTTTCGAGTCAGGTCGACCATGGGTTCGATTACCCATGAGATATTTTCTCTGGTTAAGTCCGGAGGCGTGGGCCGAGAAAAGTTGACCAGTTCCGAGATCAGTGTCCTGATCCGCTGTATTTCCTTAAAGCTCAGGGAATAAAACTTCTCCCAGAACTCTTTGTCCGGCCGGCCGGAACCGGACAACAGAAGTTCAGAAAGCTTCTGAGGAACCATTTCCAGGAAGGTCTGGATAGAGACCAGAGGGTTTCTAATCTCGTGGGCGATACCGGCAGCGAGGGTCCCCACAGCCGAGAGCCGGTTGGCCCGGGCCATCTTTTTTAAGGTTTCGATCTGCTCCTGGTGGAGCCGGTCCCGTTCAGAAACCAGATAGTAGTGCTCAATCCCACGGCTCAGCGCAATCTTCAGGTCTTTAGCCTCCCAGGGTTTGAGGATATACGAATAAAGGGTCCCTGCGTTCACACCATCTACAAGCACATCCAGGTCTGAATAGGCGGTAACAAGCATGGTCACGATTTCCGGATGCCTCTTTTTCACCTCCTGCAGGAATTCCATACCTGTCATCCCCGCCATGCGCTGGTCGGAGATGACCAGCGCCACAAACTCCCGGTCGAGAAGTTCAAGTCCCTGAGGGCCGCTGTTTGCGGTATGGATGGTGAAGGTATCCCTGAAGTGGATGGAAAAGATATCCAGGTTCTCCTCTTCATCATCCACGAACAAAATCGGGTATTTTCTGTAATCAATCTTTTCCAACCGTTCTCCCTTCTGAGGCGCTGCTTAGGGGGCGATTCAGCCGAACAGGAAGCGTCATGGTCACCTCTGTCCCCCGGCCTGCCTCACTCGTCAACTCGATCCGCCCGCCATGGTTCTCAATAATCCTCTGGCAGATGCTCATCCCGAGCCCTGTTCCCTGGCCCCGCTTCTTGGTCGTGAAAAACGGTTCGAAAACCTTTGAAAGATCCCCCGGGCGGATTCCGATCCCGTCATCACGAATACGGACCCTGACCTCCCCCTGTCCGGCAGGCTCCACATAAATCCAGATATTCCCCTTCTCCGGAATAGCCTGGATGGCATTGTGCAGGATATTCATAAAAACCTGATTGAGCTGGTCCGGATGCCCCTGGATTCGGTCCGTAAAGTTGATCTCTTTATGTACGGCGATCCTCCCGGTGATTTCATGGTTCAGGATGGTCAGCGCTGATTGAATCGGCGACTGGATCAGCAGAAACTCCGGGTCTCTTTGATCCTTTCGGGCAAAATGCTTGAGGTCGGAGACCAGGCTCCTGGTTCTGTTCAACCCTGTACCAATGATTTCCATCAAACGCCCCGCCTCCTGGATCGCTTCCAGAAGCCTCCCCTGCACGGCCCTGGTCTTTTCTTCCGAAGGCTCATTGGCCGATTCGACACATTGCCGGGAAAGATCATAGATCTTCTGTATGGAATTCCGAAGAGCGGCAATCCCATTGTAGGCAAAATTCACGGGATTGTTGATCTCATGGGCCAGCCCGGAGAAGAGATGACCCAGCGAAGACATTTTTTCCGAATGAATGAGCTGCTCCTGGGCTTCCTTGAGTTCCTGAAGCGAGCTCTGCAGTTCATGCGTTCTTTCCTCCACCTTTTTTTCCAGGTTGACATTCAGCTCCTCAATGGTCTTAAAGGAACGGGCGTTTTCAATGGCCATGGCCACCTGGTTGGCCAGACTGACCATCAAGACCTTTTCCTCTTCTGTAATCTTCCTGCCGGACCGGAGCTTGTCCGCGGATAGGATACCGAGAAGGCGGCCTTTGCTAACAAGAGGGACGATCACGTATTCCTTGGTTTTTGTGATTTCAAAGATCCGTTTCTCAAGTTCTGTGGCCTCCTCGCCCTCAATAAAATCCAGGGTTACGACCTGCCCTTGTTTTTTCTTAAGCACCTTTTCGGCCATAGGAGAATTAAGATCGAGGGGAACTTTTATGGTGGCAATAAAATCATTCAGTGAATCATCCCCATAGATATGGCCCTGGCCAAGGACACCTGTTTTTTCATCCGCGATGAGGACAATGCTCCGGTCAAAACCCAGGCGCTCCACGACCATGCGTAACAATATATTCAGGATTTCATCAACCCTGAGTATAGAGGTCACGCTCTGGCTGATCTCGTGCTGGGCAAAAAGGCCGTCATGGGCTTTTTTCAACTCCAGATACTTGGACTCAATGATCTTGACCGACTCCTCCAGTGCATCGGTCTGCTCTTGATTGATCCGGGCATTCTCCTTTTCTGTAGATCTGTAATCGAGCAGCCTTCCGGCGAGGTAGCCGGTAAGGAGAATGAAAAACGCCTCCGGATATCCGATTAAACCACCGGAGGATCCCCTGGCCAAAATAAAGATCGGAAAAAAACCAAGCAAAACCCCTATGAAAGCGAACAACCTCTGCGGTCTGTTCAGCCAGGAAACTTCACAAACACAAGAATCCGCACCCAGGGCCTGACATTGAGTCTCCCGGGCCTTTCCCATGGGCATGCCAAATGCCCTGGGGAGGCCTTCAGCCTGTCCCATGCGGCTTTCACAACAGACCCGTTTTGCCTGGTATCCTTGCTTCATGCGGATACGAAAGGTGCACTTGTTTTTTTGAAGGCTGATCAGCTCCCATTCCGCAGCCTTGTTGAAGCGGGGTACGATCTCCACGGCTTTTTTCAGGATACTTCCCACGTTTCCAAAGGCATAAAAAACATAATAAAGGTAACCCCAGGATTTTTTGTGCCCGGAATATGTACCCGCCTTATAAGGAATAGAAGGATCTCCCGTCCATGCCACCAGGGTTTCCAACAGGTCACAATAATACGACCAGGAAACCCAGTGGTTCTGATCCTGCAGATAATCCAGGCTCAGCCCGGTTCTTAAAATAAACTCTTCGAGCGCTTTCCTCCCGTAGGTCTCTTCAACATAGACCAGTATGCAGTTAAAGGCCCTGCAATTGACCTCCGGCCTGGTCCGGGACTCATCGATGGTCAAAGATTCATGATTTCCGAAAGCCATGGTTTTTCACGCAGAAGGAAGACCGGGTCGGCTATCGCGGGAGAGGCATCTTTTTGAAATATTCCGATGCAGGGATGAGTACGGCTTGAAATAAGAGGTCTCCATGTACCCTTTCCGGTAGCCCTTGTTGAGTTTATAAGACAAGAAAGCGGTTGTAAAATTCCGGGTCTCCTTGAGCGTTCTGAAGACCCGTCTGGTAAAAACAGCAAAAGAGTAGAGACCATCCTTTACAGATGCCATGCCCCGGTAGAGGTCCTCTGCAGACATGCCTTTGGTCCTGAAGAGAATTTTTGAAAAACTGTAGGCCCTCCAGTCCATGGGAAAATCCGTGTGTGTAAGCCTGGCTTCATGAAGCAGCTTTTCAAAGAATCTCGTCCCCGGCAAAGGTGTGGCAAAGGTAATCTGGATCACGTCCAATCCGCTCTCCTGGATAAAGTTCAGCGTCTTCTGAAAAATCCCGGGATCTTCACCATCGCTCCCGAACATCAGCGCGCCAATAACACCGATCCCGAAATCGTGACATCTTCGTATAGATTCGGCATACGATCCGGTGCCCCTTTTCAGATTGTAGGCTTTTCCAAAATGTTTCAAAGAGTGCTCAGATATGGATTCTAAACCAACGAAGATCATTTTACAACCCGCTTTTTCAGCCCATTTCAGCACCTCCGTATTTTGTGCAAAATTGAGGGAGGTCTGACAAACAAAACGTTTTCTCATCCCTCTTTCCACCATCCCCCGGAAAAAACGTATGGCCCGATCCTCGGCGTCTTTGCCGTACCCCAGGATGTTGTCGTCGACAAAGAAAATATTCCTTTGTGGAATGGTTTTCAGTTCGTCCCAGACATGCTCAAGAGGTCTCTGCCGGAAACGGCGGCCGTTGAAGGCCGTCACCGAACAGAAATGGCAGTCCATGGGGCATCCCCTGGAGGTCTGAATCGTCCCCCACGAATAGCCGGAATCGAAAAGATCTCTTCTCGGGAATGGAAGAGAAATGAGCTCTTCGGGATCTGCTTTATAGATTTTCCTGAGAGATCCGCTTTCCAGGTCCTTCAGGACTTTCGGCCAGACCCATTCCCCTTCACCCACGACCACACAGTCTGCATGGCACAGGGCCTCTTCCGGCATCATGGTCGGATGGATGCCTCCCATAACGACCGGTATATTTCTCTGACGGTACGAAGATGCAATCTCATATGCCCGGTTGATGGTGGAAGTAAACGAGGTAATCCCCACGAGGTCCGCTTCAGGAAACGGCGAAATACGGACATTCTCATCCAGGAGCCTGATGTCCCACGCTGACGGTGTCATCGCTGCAATACTGGCCAGCCCCAGGGGAGGAAAACGGGTTATTTTTCTACTCTGGATTCCTCTTTTAGGGTCGGATACCGGGTTGATGAGCACGAGTCTCGGCATGAATCTTTTCCTCCATTTTATATGCATTCTTCATCCTGAGTGTGACAGACCGGAACTTAACATAAGAGGCACAGCATTTGAGGAAAGTCCCTGCTCGAACAGGAACCGTCTGAGCCGAAAGAATCTTTCTTAAGGGATAACTCCTCCTGTAAAGACTGCTGAACCGCCGATAGAATTCCTTGCGCCGGAGTTTGGTCGGAAGCAGGGCATGGAGCAGATCAAAAAATTCGTACCGGTTCGAAACCAGCTTTTCCTGAACCTCATCATAGAAATCCGTGCCTGGAAACGGGGTTAAAATCGAGAACATGGGCTCATTGATTCCCTCTTTATGAACATAGGCCATGAGATCTTCAAAGTCCTGCCTTGAAAAGTCGGGATCCACGATAAAATAAGCCCGTATCCTCACATCATGTTCCTTGAGAATCCGGATCGCCTGATTCTGGATTGCGACCGTGCTCTTCTTATTGAACATGGCAAGCCTCTTATCCTGAAAAGATTCCAGGCCCATGATCACGGTCGTGAGACCGATGCTGCGCCATTTCTCAATGAGGTCCGGCCTTGCAACGATCGCATCGGCCCTGCCGTACATCTTATAGCTCTTCCGGATGCCCGAGTCCCGGATCACCGAAAAAAGGGCCTCTGCATGCCGGGCATGAGACAAGGTGTTGTCGTCCGCAATGAAGACATGTTTTTCTCGGACCCCGGATAACTCCTGCGCCACCTTCCCCGGGTCCCTGAGCAGGTATCTTCCCTGCATGATCCTCCAGATCGAGCAGAAACTGCAACGGAATGGGCATCCCCGGGAGGTCATGACGGCCGCGGCCGGACGATTTGAACCGAAATAGTAGAGGTGACGATAACCCTGTGTCAGATGCCGGTTCGGTGCAGGAAAACCGTTGAGATCTTTTATGGGGTCGGCTTCCCCGGTAAAAACAAAACCATCGCCCTTCCTCCCCCAGAGGCCCCGGACTTCCAAAGGATCTTCTCCTTTGGAAAGCTTGCCGACAAGCGCCGGAAATATCCTCTCACCGTTGCCCACCGCCACCGCATCCACGCCGGGCAGATGAAAATCCTCGGGCCTCGCCGATGCGTGACACCCTCCCACCACAGTAAAACTCTCCGGCATAGAGCTCTTTATGCCATGCAGCAGTGACCGGACTGCAGGCACCTCCGTGGTGTACGATGTCAGCCCCACGAGGTCGGGCTTGAATTCCTCAAGGGTACTCTTAAGATCAGTATCGATCCGCATATCGAGGATCCTGCAATTGTGTCCGGGAATCGTCGCGGCCAGAATCTCCAACTCCAGGGGCTCGATCAAAGAGTCACCGAGGATTGAGATCTTATTGATCGGTGGCTTGATGAGCAATACTTTCATAGGGATCCTTCACTATTTTTAACATTCTGCATTCCAGTTTTCCGTATTTCTCTCTGACGTAATGCTGATACTGGACAATGCTCTGTCTGCAATAAGTCAGGCAGTAATAGTCCCGGATCCAGGAAAAGCCCCATGCGTCCAAAAGGGCCTCGACAGGCTCAAAGGTCATCAGCGTGACCTTCGGATATCCGAGATAACTATAAAAATCAAGAACCTGATTAAATAAAAAAGGAAGAACCTGATCAACAACCTTCCTGTCCTTATTCACAATATAGATCCTGAAGTGATTCAGGAGACCCGAAAGATTCACCCCCGCCGAGGTATCCTCTGCCACCGAGAAACAAAGAACTTCTTCCCCTCTCCTTGCCACCAGGATCTTCCGATTCCTCCTGAGGCCCGCTATGCGATACAACCTCGACGTCTCAGACAGATCCCAGCCATGGCCGAAGAGAGACTCGGATCGGGCGTACAGAACCTTGCCGGACATGATAAAATAATTCCTGATCATCTCCTGTTCCCGGCTCTGCAGGATCCCGATCTCTATCCCTGCGGGAAGACGGCCTGCCACGGGTATGGGGCCGGCATGCCTCTGGTACATGCGGTACCGGGTCAGATCATACGCCTTGGGTTTAAGGTGCCCTTCAGCAAAGGCACGGAAGTTTTTATTGGGCCACGGGTTATCCGGCCGGAAATAGGTCTTGATGTAGTGTACATTCTGGTTCCGGAGCAGTTCCTCGGCCAGGCCGAGATTAACCTCCTTGCTGGCATTCACAATGGCGTGCCTGAGAGCAGAAAGGTGCTGAAGGAGCCAGGTCTCTTCATAAACCTGAACGATGGATCCGGAGCCTAAGACTTTTTCATCATGGACCAGGGCCAGGTTGATGAAAAAGGGCGCCCGTTGAGAGTAAAGCCGTTTCCATGTCCTGTCGATCTCCTTTTTCATTTTCTGGATGGAACCGTGCTTCTCAGGATAAATGAAGCCGGATTGGTAATGGAGAGACCAAAGCCCTGGAATCATATGCTCACCGGATTCAATCTGCAAAGGATGGTGTTCGTGCTTGAGGATCTCAAGAACCGCCTGCCGTGTATCACCTGCGAGAAACTCAAAATAAATACCGATCCGGCTGTGAGGCCTTCCAGTATGAGACCGGACGGTCTTCACACACTGAATATGAATACGGGACAGGAGGTATTTCCGCCCATTCAGATCCAGCACGGCGCCATCGATTTTCATTCCGGCAAAAAGAAAATGCCGTTTGACGTCCAAAGAGATGGAAAGCCCGGTTTCGGACAGATCCAGAACAGGCCGCACAATTTCCTTATCTAAAAGAGGGTTCTTAAAATGAATGCGTATTCTTTTGCTGATCGGTGTGATGCACCGAAGGGTTTTTCGTCTGTGTATTCGGGTAATCCGCTCCGGAATTTTTAAAATGATCCTATTCTTGTCAGATCGGCATACAGAAGACAAAAAAAAGAACAGGGTATCATGAATGACGTACCGGACATGAATCAGGTGCCCCATGGCAAACGGACCGCGGCATGAGAGGCATTTCTTTATCCTCAAGGAGAGCAGTGACAGGTTCTGGCTCTCCGGTGATTCGGGAACTGCACAAACCAGCGGCCGCTTTCGGGCTGCATCCTGAAGATAGGCAGGTGCCTTGTATTCTATCATACGCCTCAGGCATTTATGGATCATGGAGGAATCGACTATCTCCTCGCATTCATTTTCTTTTAAAAAACTATTTTCCTCCGCGAGCAGCCCGCTTCGATCCTCAAATACCATACCAACACGATGAAACCGCCTCCCTTCAAAATCAGAGCAAGGTCTGACATATACAACTCTCGCCGATGTGGAATAACAGCAGCGTTCAAAATGGCAAAGATCGATCCTGGGTATTTGTGCCCCGGGAATAGGGGGGCGATCCTCCGGGGATGTACGATAGCTCAAACCGCAATAACCGATATCATCCAGTTCCCGTACCAGTATCTCTCTTTGTGTCCAGGGATCCAGAAACTCTATCGAAATTGGAACCGCAAGAGGATACTGCAACCGCGGAAGATTGCGTTGCGGATAGGATTGCAATAATCCAGGGAACGGAACGCTGAAATAACCGGCCCCAAAAACCATCTTCTGAGCTTCGAAAAAGTAGGTCTGGTCTCTGCAGACAAAAGAAATGATCACAGAGGGACAGGATTTTTGTGAGATCTCCCTTTCTTTCCACTCCAGGATGAGCGAGTCACGCTTATCGTTTGTCTCAAGACCGATGATGTGCGTTTCATAAAGGACCGGGTCTCCTGATACCGAGACCCGGGCACAGATCATATGGCGGGTGAGTTCCTGCAGAATGGATTGGATTCTACATGAGTCAACAATCCCTGAATATCCATCCTGGAAAAGGGGCCTTTGTAACGCGGTCACCAAGACCCTCCTCATCTTGAGGAAAGAAGCATCTGCGTTTTTAGTATGAATTTTTGTTGTGTGTTGTGCATTTTTTATCACATGCACGCTGTATTGTCAACAAGGCAAAAGGGCGGCCTGGAGCAAAAGTCGCCCTTGCCTTTCCCCGATGTGTCTGATATGATAAAAAATCAAACAAGAACCATAGTTAGAGCACTTACGGATCCATTTTCCCAAACGATTTAAAAAAAATGGAGAGCTCCCGATTGCAAGAGGCGGATCCCGTGAAAGAATTTAAGATCTTCTCCTTAATGCTGATCCCCATGCCGGCGCAGTACGTCATCTATCTGGAAGAGGTGGGTGGGACCCGACTGATCCCGATATGGATCGGGGTAAACGAGGGGAATGCTATCGTGTACAAACTCCAGGATGAAAAACTGCCGAGGCCCATGACCCATGACCTCATGGCCGATATCCTCCGGATTACGGACATGCGGATTGAGAAGATTACCGTCTCCGATCTCAGGAACAATACCTACTATGCAGAAATCGAGGTGCGGAATGAAAAGAAGGCCTACACCATCGATTCACGTCCGAGCGATGCCATTGCCCTTGCAGTCCGTATGAACTCTCCCCTTTATATCAGCCAGACCGTTCTGGACAAATGCCCGGTGATCCGAAAACCCATCTCCGATGATGAAGTGGAAAAGTTCAAGGCGGAGATTCAGGATCTCCGCCCCGAGGATTTCTTCAAGAACATGAAGGATTCTACCTGAAACTCGTTTCAGGTGATCCAGTCTGTCTGAAGCCCTTGGTGCCGCCGATGCGGCGTACTATCCGTACGCCGTATTCCCCGACTTTGTCGAGCGCCGGGTCTGCTCCCCGCTTATAAATTGCCGGGACAAGCTTGTTCTTTTTTCATGTATAAGAATTTATTTACTGCTCTATCTCAACAGGAGGGGCCCAAACCATGTATCTGACACCCGAAGAGAAAAAGGCCCTGCTCCGTCTTGCGAGGGCGTCTCTGGACTCGTTTGTTAGTGAGAAAAAAGAGCTGGCATCCGTTCCTGACGGAATTGAGCTGACCGACCGCATCAAAGAACCGGCCGGCGTCTTTGTCACCCTGGAGAAGAATAAAGAGCTGCGGGGATGCATAGGCTATATCGAACCGGTCACCCCTCTTTACAAGTCGGTCATGGAGATAACCGTTTCCGCTTGCTCCAGAGACTATCGTTTCCCGGCTGTGGAGGCCTCGGAACTGGACCGGATCGAGATCGAAGTCTCCGTCCTGACGCCGAAACAGGAGATCAAAAAGTCCGGAGAGTTCATTCCCGGAAAACAGGGGGTCATCATCGAAAAGCAGGGAAAGCGGGCGGTCTTTCTTCCCCAGGTGGCAGCAGAGCAGGGATGGAACCGGGAGGAAACCTTCCGCCACCTTTGCATCAAGGCAGGGCTCCCCACGGATGCCTGGAAGAAAGGGGCACGGTTCTGGGTCTTTACTGCCGAGGTCTTCGGGGAGTGATACCAAAACCTAACCACAGAGTACACAGAGAAATACTCCCTGTTCTGCGATATGGTTTTATCTTGACAAGGCCAAGGCTTGTTCAGTAAGATTTGCCCCACTGAGAAATCCGGTCCGTTCTGTCGTCACCTTTGTGCCGAAGTGGTGGAATTGGTAGACGCGCTGGTTTCAGAGACCAGTGAGAGCAATCTCGTGGGGGTTCGACTCCCCCCTTCGGCACCATTTAAAGTCAAATGCATGAATAATCTATAGAAGGGATCAGGATGTATTCGAATAAGATGGTCCGTAAAGCGGTTTTTCCTGCCGCAGGATTGGGTACCCGGTTTCTTCCCGCCACCAAGGCATCTCCCAAGGAGATGCTCCCACTTGTGGACAAGCCTATGATTCAGTATGTGGTGGAAGAGGCGGTAGACTCCGGAATGGAACATATCATCATGATCACGGGCCGGGGCAAACGGGCGATCGAAGACCATTTTGACAGGAATGTGGAATTGGAATTTTATCTTGAGGCCAAAGGAAAGACCAGTGCCCTTCGAGACATTGAAGAGATTTCAAACATGGTGAACTTTGTCTATGTCCGCCAAAAAGAACCTCTGGGGCTTGGACATGCGGTCTTGTGCGCAAAGGATATTGTCGGGAACGAGCCTTTTGCCATCCTCCTGGGCGATGATATTATAGCGTCCGAAGTGCCCGCTCTCAAGCAGATGCTTCAGATATTCGATCGGTACCACTATTCGGTCCTGGCCCTTCAGGAGGTCCCGAAAGACCAGATCCACCTGTATGGTGTGATTCAGGGAGAATCACTGGGAGAAGGGATCTATAAGGTCCAGCGCATGGTGGAAAAACCCAGGAAAGAAGATGCGCCATCCAATCTCGCGATCATCGGACGCTACATCCTGACCCCAAGAATCTTTGGGTTTCTGGAAAAACAGGAGAAAGGGGTCGGGGGCGAGATCCAGCTGACCAATGCCCTTCAGCGTCTGGCGGAGGTAGAGCCTGTTTACGGGTACATTCTTCATGGAAAACGCTATGATGCAGGGAGCAAGATTGGGTTTCTCGAGGCCACCGTGGAATTCGGGCTTAAGAACTCTGAATTGGGGCCGGCCTTCAAGTCCTATCTAAAAGGACTGGACCTCGATGCATTTTAGCATGCAGATCTGATTCGAATATATTTTGGAGGAATGGAATGGCCGAAGAAAAAAAACAGGATGAAGAGAGCAAGGCTCAAAAGGAAGAAGAGATAAAGATTCCCGAAGAGATTCCGCTTCTACCAGTCCGCGACGTGGTTGTCTTCCCCTATATGATCCTTCCCCTCTTTGTTGGCCGGGAGGTTTCTATCCGTGCCATTGACGAGGCCCTTGCACAGGATCGTCTGATTCTTCTTTGCACTCAGAAAAAGATTGAGGATGAGGAGCCCACGGCTGAAGGGGTCAACTCTATAGGGACGGTGGCTACCATCATGCGGATGCTGAAGCTTCCTGACGGCAGGATAAAGATTCTGGTCCAGGGGCTTGCCAAAGCCAGGATCAAACAGTTCATCTCGACCCGCCCGTTTTTCAAGGTTGCTATTGAAAAAATACCCGACGAGGTAGCCACCCAGGTAACCGTGGAAGTGGAAGCCATGATGCGGAACGTGAAGGAGCAGCTGGAACATATGGTTTCCCTGGGCAAGATGATCCTTCCGGATATTCTGATTATTGCGGAAAACATCGAAGATCCCGGCAGGCTGGCGGACCTGATCACGTCCAATATCGGCTTGAAGGTGGATCAGGCCCAGGAGATTCTTGAACTGGGCAATTCTGTAAAGAGGCTTCAGAAGGTTAGTGAATATCTGAACAAGGAAATAGAGCTCCTTTCCGTGCAGCAGAAGATTCAGGCTGAAGCCAAAGGTGAAATGGACAAGATACAGCGTGAATATTTTTTAAGAGAGCAGCTCAAGGCCATCCAGAAAGAGCTTGGAGAGGTGGATGAACGGGCCGAAGAGGTCAATGAGCTCCGGGAAAAAATCCGGAAGTCCCAGATGCCGAAGAAGGTGGACCAGGAAGCCGAAAAGCAGGTTAAGAGGCTTGAGAAGATGCATCCTGATTCTGCTGAGGCAACCACCGTGCGAACCTACCTGGAATGGCTTATTGATATGCCGTGGAAAAAAAGCAGCAAGGATTCCCTCGATATTAAAAAGGCAAAAACCGTACTCGATGAAGACCATTATGACCTGGAGAAGATCAAAGAGCGTATCCTGGAATACCTCAGCGTGAGGAAGCTCAAAAAGAAGATGAAAGGTCCGATCCTTTGTTTTGTTGGGCCGCCAGGGGTAGGAAAAACCTCTCTTGGACGGTCCATTGCGCGCGCACTGGGAAGGCAGTTTGTCCGGATTTCCCTGGGCGGAGTACGGGATGAGGCCGAAATTCGCGGGCACCGAAGAACCTATGTCGGGGCCCTTCCGGGGCGGGTGATCCAGGGGATCAAGCAGGCCGGCTCCAATAACCCGGTGTTCATGATGGACGAAATCGATAAGCTCGGCTCGGATTTTCGGGGCGATCCCTCGTCGGCGCTGCTGGAGGTCCTGGATCCGGAGCAGAACAATTCCTTCTCAGACCATTATCTGAATGTGCCTTTTGATCTTTCCAATGTCATGTTCATTACCACGGCCAATCTCTTGGATCCTATCCCTTCGGCCTTGAGAGACAGGATGGAGGTGATCTATCTTTCCGGATATACTCATGAAGAAAAACTCATGATCGCCCGCCGCTATCTGGTTCCAAGGCAGTTGGAGGAGCATGGGATCAGCGAGAAAAACCTGGCGATATCGGATTCTGCCATATTGAATATGATTACCTACTATACACAGGAGGCTGGTCTTCGGAATCTGGAACGGGAGATGGCAAGCCTGTGCCGGAAGATTGCAAAACATGTGGCTGAAGGCAAAGAGAAAAAACACCTGATCAGTGCGAACAACCTCCATAAGTTTCTGGGGGCTCCCAGATATCTTCCTGAAGTGGAAGTGGGAGAAGACCAGATCGGTGTCGCCACGGGACTTGCCTGGACCCAGAGCGGAGGAGAGATTATCTTTATCGAGGCGACCAAGATGAAGGGAAAGGGGAGTCTTGTCCTTACCGGCCACCTGGGGGAGGTGATGAAGGAATCAGCTCATGCTGCGATGAGTTTCATCCGGTCCAGGGCCCATTTACTGGGAATCAACGAGAACATCTTCTCACAGCATGATATACACGTGCACATACCGGCCGGAGCCATTCCCAAGGATGGGCCCTCAGCGGGTATCACCATGGCGACATCCCTCGCCTCTATCTTTACCGATCGGGCGATCAAAAAGAATCTGGCCATGACCGGAGAGGTGACCTTGCGTGGACGGGTGCTTCCCATCGGGGGACTGAGGGAAAAGGCCCTGGCTGCAATGCGGGCGGGAATCAAGCAGGTAATCATTCCAAAAAAGAATGAGAAAGACCTTCTGGAACTCCCTCCAAAGGTCAAAAAGAATCTTGAATTCATCCCGGTGGAAAGGATGGACGACGTCCTGAAGATCGCTCTGCTGCCCAAGGGAAAGACTAAATCCGGAAAAACCGGACCTAAAAAAAGGAAACCGGCAGCAAAGAAAAAATAGATCCGCACATCTTTGTTCAGAAAAAACCATGGGGTCTTTTTGGAACAAGGGGTCTATCCTTACCGGGCCCGGTTCTTGAAGGACGCGTATCTCTTCTTGAGTCCTTCCGGATCGGTATGGATGAAATGCCCGATGACAAAGCGAAGATGCGAAAGGGTTGTTCGAAGCAGACCGTAACGCTCCCATTTCCTCGGGGATGTGATAATAGGCTCACTGAGTAAAACCACACGCCCATGTTTCTTCATGCGCAAGGAAAAATCCAGGTCTTCAAGCAACACACTTGAACGAAAGCCCTTTAAACGTAAAAAAACCTCTTTGCGGACAAAGATGCCCTGGTCTCCCAGCGGGGTACCCAGCAAGCGGGCGCGGAGGTTGGCCAGATAGCTGATTATTTTTATCACCCGGCGGCCTGAATCGATCTGCAGGTGAAATCCCCCTCCCGCCACCCGAGGGTCGTTCAAGGACAAGGAGATGGACTGGAGTGCTTTTTCGTGGATCCGGGAGTCCGCATGGACAAAAAAGAGAACATCTCCTTCTGACCTCTCTCCTCCAAGGTTCAGTTGTGCAGGAAGCCCGCCTGAAGCCTGGAGAACCCGATCTGTATGTTTCCGGGCGAGACCCAGGGTCCCGTCGTCACTACCCCCGTCGACAATCCAATATTCGAATGGATTTAAAGATATAACTTGCTGGATGATGGAAGATATTCTTTCTGCTTCATTCAGCACCGGGACAATAATCGAGATTCTATCCCGGTTTTTAGACGCATAATTTACTTTCTGCAAAGACGGCTCCAATCGTATTCCTTGAGAAATTTTAAAAAGACTCCCATTGCATGGGAAAACTCTTTTCCTTTATAGTAGATCAGCTTAAAGTCCCGAATCATGCGGACACCCTGGATCGGTACTTCACGAAGGGTTCCAAGGCGGACCTCCTTCTGGATGGCCCAGCGGGAGAGGATTGAGATCCCAAGCCCCCCCTCCACTGCCCCTTTGACGGCCTCGCTGCTGCCGAGCCACATGG
Organism: bacterium; assembly: GCA_919901565.1. Lineage (GTDB taxonomy): Bacteria > CG2-30-53-67 > CG2-30-53-67 > CG2-30-53-67 > CG2-30-53-67 > CG2-30-53-67. The sequence goes on along the minus strand of CAKKPE010000029.1, from coordinate 20,359 downwards.
TGGTTCGAAGTTTTTGGGGATCGATCCCGGCCTTTTTCAGATGTGATTCAATCTCCTTGCGTGTTCCCGATCCTTTCTCCCGGGCAATGAACCTCTGGCCTTCAAGATCCTGAAGGCTAATCTTCTTTTTCCCGGCAAGGGGATGCTTAGATGATGTGATCAGGACCAACTCATCCTCAATAATTTTTTCCTGATGGAGTTCCCGATTTTTCACCTCTTCAGCCAGAATGCCGACATCCAGATATCGGCTTAACACCCCGTTTAAGATGCGGTCCGAATTCCCTATTTCCAGAAGAGTTTTCACATCAGGATAACGACCTTCGAAATCTCCCAGGATCTTCGGAAGGATATACTCCCCCATAGTAGTGCTGGCTCCAACCATCATCCGGCCCTGAACGATCCCGCTGATCTGTCCGATGGCCCTTTCCGCCTCTTCGTAACAGGAGAGAATTTTTTTTGCTTGCCGAAACAGGATTTCTCCGGCCTCAGTCAGGGAAATCCTGTTTTTTTCGCGGTAGAACAGGGGAATGCCGAAATAATCCTCGAGTTTTTTGATCTGAAAACTTACGGCAGGCTGCGTGAGCAAAAGCTCCTTGGCGGCTTCTGAGAAGCTTAATTTGTCGGCGGATTTTAAAAAAATGAGCAGCCTGGAATCGATCATGGGCCCTGCCTATAAAGAGTATTTTAAGATACCATAAAATTTTTATATTGTGAACAGGAAATGAACTTGACTATATTAGTCTGATTATTATATGATTATTAACTCTTATAGGAATTTATTTTGGAGGAACGCTAAATTATGCCTTATTACGAATACCGTTGTGCCGGTTGTGGCGAAGTTTTTGAGATTTTACAGAAAATCGGTGCAGACAGCCAGGGTGTGAATTGTCCTGTATGCGGTGAACACTCATGTGAAAAACTGATGTCCGTTTCAACTCTTCAGGGTGGCGGGGCATGTAAAAATGGAGTTGCCGGAGGGTGCCCATCTCAAGGGGGATTCTCTTGAGCACATTGAAAAAGACCTGCGGTCGCAGGAAACAGAAATTATAGAATTATAGAAAGCATAATAATGAACGAAATATGGGTGTTTGTCATCGCTGCAGGATTTATTGCCTTGCTGGGATTTATGTCATTAAAGGGTGGAACGTGAATGAAGCGCCCCTCCTCCCGGTCAGGGAGTTCCAAAGACCGTAAAGATCAGGATTCCCAGTAAGACCGCCACCTTCTCATAAAAAGACTTGCCGGAAAAAATGTCCTTTTACGTTCTATCCCTTGTTCCGACCTGCTATAAATTATTGGATGATTTCCGTCAGATTTTGCAAAACCTCAGGGTCATAGTGGATATTGGCTAACGCGGCCATGTTTTGCAGGGCGTCTTTTTGGCTGAAGGGGGGCCGGTAGGGGCGGTTCGATGTCATGGAAACGAAGGTGTCGGCTACACTGAGTATGCGGGATGGAAGGGAGATTTGTTCCCCAACCAAGCCATAAGGGTATCCTGAGCCGTCAAGTTTTTCATGAAGTTTAAGGACCGTATTTTTTACCACTTCGTCATTGGTGGAAAGGGCGTCGAGAATCTTCCAGCTGAAGAAGGGGAGGCGCCGAACAGCAGCAGTCTCTTCTTCATTCAATTTTCCCGGTTTGTGGAAGAGTTCATCACTGATGGCGATCTTGCCGATATCGTGAAGCCGGGCCGAAAGGGTAAGCTTTTCTATCTCTTTCTGGCTCAAGTTCATGCGCCGGGCAAGTTTTTCCGCGTAACCGGCCACTCTTTCTGAATGGTTTCTGTTATAAGGATCCTTTGCTTCCAGCATAAACGCAAGAAAGGATAAAGCCGTTTTTGAAAAATTGTACTGCGCTTCTTCAAAGCTGATACCTTGCTTGAGGAAATGAGTCAGATGTTCGCTGAGAGGAAGGATTCGTTCAAGATCATCATGAGTAAAGATCCCGTCATTTGATATTTTGTTGGAAAGATGTACCACACCTATGGTCTTGTCTTCCGATATAAGGGGAACAGAAAGAAAAGAGTTGTTTTTATAATCTTTATAAAGGCTTTTGGGTACGGCAGTAATCTCCTCGATGTTGGTAGAAACCACCGGTTCTTTCAGGGCCGCCACCCAGCCGGTAATCGTTCTTTCCGCAGGAACCCGGGTATTCTTAATCAGATCAGCGTATTTTCCGAAACCACAGGCAACCCTGAGAATAAAACAGTCGTGCTCCTTGTCGTACAAGAGAAAAGAGCCCTTTTCCGATTGCAGAGACCCCATGCAGATCTGAACCACCAATTCGAGAAGGCGGTCCAGATTGAATATGGAATCAATGGTCTGGGTGATCCGGTCCAGATCCATATGTTTGGCAGACAATTCGGATGTCTGGGGTGCGCTATCCAATTCCGTATAGAGGCATACCTGGTTTCCGCCGGATTCTTTGGCCTTATGCAGGGTTTGTTCTGCAGCCTGAATCAAGGGCAGCTTATCCTTGGCATCAAAAGGAAAGGTAACCAGCCCCGCACTGATGGTCATTCGTATGGTTTTTTCTCCATTCTCATCCTGAATGAGAGAACGGCCGATGTTTTCCGTTAAACGATTCGCAAAGATGGCTGCACCCTTACGGTCTGTTTCCGTGAGGAGCAATGCAAAACGGTTCTCTCCATAACGCGAGAAGGTATCGATCTGACGGATCTGGTTCATAATCATGGATCCGATTTCATTCAAGGCCCCCTCTCCTTTGAGGTGACCGTATTTCCGGGTGTATTCTCCCATACGGTCAGCTTCAATCAAGAGTAGAGACATGGGGGTTTTCCGGCGATCTGCCCGGCCGATCTCCCGTTCCAATTGTTCGTGGAACTGGGATATATTGGTTTGACCTGTCGTTCTGCCCTGAGATGAAAGGATACTGATCCGTTCCAGATTTTCATAGTTTCTGAAAAGCGTTTCTGACTGTATCATGAGAAGCCAGAGCAGTTTTGCGTCATCTTCCGAGAAAAAATTTAACTGATGACTGTAGAGTTGCAACGTCCCGATGATATTATTGCTTTCATAAATGGGAACAGAGATCATGGATTTGCTGTTTACTTCTTCCAGCGAACTGGTGACATCCGGATGGCTGCTGAAGGGGACAAACAAGGTTTTACCATAACGCAGGCACCATTCCGAAAAGAGATTCCCATCGCTGGGTTGTTCGGCCTGCTTCTCAGAAAAACCACGGACGATATAAGGGGTCAGGCGCTCAAGATCATTGTCCCAAAGGTAGAGAAGGGCCTTGTCATACTGAATCATCTCGCGGACCAGATCGCAAAGCACATGAAGGGAGACCTTGAATTCCATATTCAAGTTGGATATCAAATTTGACTTGAGAAGGATGTTAATCTCCCTGAATTTTTTTAACGCAAATTCTTCGGTAATGTCAGGGGAGACCTCAAGGATATAGTTCTTTGCTATTTGATCGTTCACTTTATATTTTCTTGATTCAGACATTCCCCTCATTCCTAAAATAAAGATCTATTTTCGCCGTTTTCCAAAGGTTGTGTTTACAAGAAAAGATTTCCTGTAGACGAACAACCATTATATAGAGCAAAAGCCGTGCCAAAGGTGGTTGAATGCCCTTTTAAGTGCCGACTAAAAATTTTATTGCCATTTAAGTCCTAATAAAACAAGCAATTAGAAGTCTAATTTTTTTCAGTTCGATGCCTTTTTAAAATATTATTAATATGAAGTCTGTGTTGCAAGTGTGTAAAAGTTTACAGAAAAAGGGAAAACTTTTTCTCTTATTGGGTGAATTTTTTCACATACCCTGAAGCACCATCCCATAGGTTCTGCTCCCCGCTTTATCCATGAAAGCTCAGCAATCCACTGTTTAGTATTAAATTTCTCTTTTAGACATCAATCAGAAGTCTTAGGTAAGCATCAAAAATTCGATAAAGATTACCATTATAATTAACTATTTGCAAACAGTGTTTTATATAAATAATTGATAACTAATAAAAAAATAAATTGAAAAAGACGTGACATGAATAGATGTGTATGATAAAAGTATTGCCGGTTATGACAACGGAAAAAGGGGGGCTTATGACAGGTATTGTGTCTGTACAGGGACGGGAAATCCTGGATTCACGCGGAAATCCTACGGTCGAAGTAGATGTCATTCTTGAATGCGGGGTTATGGGACGGGCGGCCGTCCCTTCCGGAGCCTCTACAGGAGAACACGAGGCCGTTGAATTAAGAGACCTGGACCCAAAACGGTACCATGGCAAAGGGGTGCAAAAGGCCGTTCATCACGTCAATCAGGTAATCGGTCCAAAGATCATGGGAATGGACGCCCTGGAGCAGGAAGAGATTGACAGAAAGATGATCCGCCTGGATGGCACACCCAACAAAGGGAAACTGGGGGCCAATGCGATTCTGGGCTGTTCCATGGCAGCGGCCAGGGCGGCGGCTGAAGCCCTGGAGGTCCCGCTTTACAGATACTTGGGCGGGGTACAGGCCAACACCTTGCCTGTGCCCATGATGAACATCCTGAATGGCGGTGCCCATGCGGACACCAATGTAGACCTGCAGGAATTCATGATTATGCCTGTAGGCGCTGAAAAATTTTCGGATGCCCTGCGGATGGGCGCAGAAGTTTTTCACACCCTGAAGTCCGTCTTGAAAAAGAAAGGGTACAGTACCGCTGTTGGTGATGAAGGGGGATTTGCACCCAATCTGCGTTCTAACGAGGAGGCGGTGGAACTTATCCTTGAATCAATCCACAAGGCCGGTTACAAGCCCGGGAAGGAAATCGCTTTGGCCCTGGACCCGGCGGCCAGCGAGTTCTTTGAACAAGGGAGATATGTCTTTAAAAAATCAGATGGATCCAGGATGCGTCCTATAGAGATGGCCGAATATTATGAATGTTGGGCCGGACAGTATCCGATTATTTCCATCGAGGACGGGATGGCTGAAGACGACTGGGAAGGATGGATCACCCTTACAGAAAAATTGGGAGACCGTATTCAGCTGGTCGGCGACGATCTGTTCGTGACGAACACGAAGAGATTGAAGATGGGGATTGACCGTAAAGCGGCGAATTCCATTTTGATCAAGGTGAACCAGATCGGGACTCTGACCGAAACCTTCGAAGCCATTGAAATGGCGAAAAAGGGGGGATACACCGCCGTTGTGTCCCATCGGTCGGGTGAAACAGAGGACACCACCATCGCGGATCTGGTGGTGGCTGCAGGAACAGGGCAGATCAAGACCGGGTCGACCAGCCGGGGCGAGAGGGTCGCTAAATATAACCGGCTGCTCAGAATCGAGGAAGAACTGGGTTCTTCGGCAAGATTCCCGGGCAGAGAAGTCCTTTATCATTTAAAAAAACCTTCTGTTCCTGCAAAAACAAAGGGGCAAAAGAAAAATAAGAGATCCTGATCGCAGCCGAAAGAAGGTTTTCTCTTATGCAGGTTGTTCATCTCAAAAAAACCCTGGATAGACTTTTTCATACCTACGACATCCACCATATCTCCTCAGATCCCCTCGTACTGGTTCACGGTTTCAAACAGCCTGAAGATCAGGAAGTAGCCGGCCTGATTGCCGCTGTATTTGCCTATGGCAGAGTCGCTCAGATTCAGAAGACGGTCCGAACCATCCTTGATCGCATGGAAGGCTCACCTTATAAGTTCATCCGAGGGTTTGAGCCGGACAGAGACGCTGAGTATTTTCGCGGGATCGTTCACAGGTTTAACAATGGAACCGACATCCTCTGCCTGATTTTCGGATTAAAAAAAATATTGAAAAAATACGGATCCATAAAAGAGCTGTTTCTTAAAGGATATGACTCAAGGCATGAGGATATCGGGGAAGCCCTTTCCGCCTTTGTGGACAGCTTCCTGAATCTTGACTACTCGCCGATCATGGGAACAAGGGTGCTCCCCAGGGATGCAGGCGTTCGTTTCCTGTTTCCTTCCCCGAGGGACCGGAGCGCCTGTAAAAGGCTGAATATGTACCTGAGATGGATGGTCCGACGGGATGACGGGCTGGATCTTGGGTTATGGAGAGAGGTCTCGCCCTCGAAGCTGGTTATTCCTCTGGATACACACCTTTTCCGGATTTCATCCAGGTTAGGCCTGACACGGAGACGTTCACCAGATTGGGAAACAGCCAGGGAGGTGACCCGAAACCTTAAGCTCCTGGACCCATCAGATCCGGTCAAATACGACTTTGCCCTGGCCCGCCTGGGAATCCTCAAGCAGTGCACCAAACAAAGGGACATCAAGCAGTGCAAGATCTGTCCGCTGCATAGGATATGCAGCTATGAGCGGCGTAAACTTAAAGGGCCGTAGGCCTGGATCAACTTCTCAGGATCGAGCCCGAGGGCCCGGGCATAAGATTTAAGATACCCCTTTACGTAGACCGCCGAGGGGAGTTTGACAGAATCCCTCTCTTCCAATGCCAGAAGCATGGGAACCCGGATCTTCGTGATCATCGAAATTTTCTCGAGTGTGACCCCCATCGACTCCCGCAGTTTTTTGAGAGATATCCGACCGTTCTCTTCAATAAAGTCCTCACACCGGACCTCTTCGGTTCCCTTGCCATGCGTTTTGGCTGAGCAGTATTTTTCTTGCATGGAGCCCTCTGCAGCGGAATGGTACCATCTGCCGATCCGATTGAAGACTTTCTTGTCATAATCGATTCTTTTCTGGTCGTCCATGAGGGTCTCATAGGCATTCTCGATACGATTCAACAACTCTTCCCTCTCATGTTCAGAGATAAAATTGTACGAAACAATCGAGTCTTTATCGAACAGGGTGCGGTATGAGTGATAGGCCTCCTGAATGATGCTTTTGGGGGTTTCTTCGGAAACCTCCAAGAGTTCGTAATAATTGCATTCATCCATGTTTTTCATTCTGAACGGTCTCCATGTAAACGAGGGGATTCATGTTCATATGTAGAAACGGACACCCAGTGGTAATTCCTTTTGCGGCTTTCCCATGGGCATTTCCTGGACAGCAGGGGATGTGTCCTTGTCTTTCTTCTTCCAGTCGAAAAGTGAGTTCCCTTGTTCCAAAGGGAACGGAGAATGGTCCATGCCGAGAATCCTCTTGGCAATCAGCCGTATGGCATGGGCGGCTTTGGTGTTCGGGTATTCCAAAAGAAGAGGCCGAATCTTTTTGACAGCCATGGGTATTTTATCATCATAATAAATCCGGCCCAGGTAGTCCAACGGAATCCCCATGCATTTATGAATCATGGTTTTATAGGAGTCGCCGATTTTGGTCTCGCTCTGTTCCCTGATGTTGTTCATGACCAGGCCGAGCTTGAAATTCTCCAGCTTGCTTTCTATCTTGTCGGCGGTCTCTTTTTCAAAAGATCGGATCAGGCGCAACAGATCTCTGAAGGTACGAATGGTTTCAAGATTTCTGGGGTCTTTGATCCGGTTTTTGAGGTTCTCTATGGGCAATTGCTTCAAGAGAATCTTCAGGTGCCTCATCATCACGCACTTGATGAAGAGGGAAACGTTCTCTATGGCGGTGGGTTCCGGCGTGGCGACAACAATCCCGTAATCGGCGCTCAGAAAAAAATCAAGGACATTCAGGGATGTGCCGGCCCCAAGGTCAAGGATGATATAGTCCGCGTTCAGTCTTTTAAATTGACTAATCAGCCTGGCCTTCTGGGCATAGGGAAGGCTTGTGATTTCAAGAGGATCATTAGATCCGTTAATGAGTTTCAGGTTTTCTATCGGGGAGGGTAGGAGGGCTTTATCGATCGAAGTCAATTTTCTTTGAAGAAAGTCACCCAGGGTAATTTTGGGGTATCGTATTCCGAGACAGGTATGGAGATTCGCTCCACCCAGATCCAGATCAATCACAATGACATGCTGTTTCAACTCGGCGAGGGCGATCCCGAGGTTGGCGGCCAGAAGGCTCTTTCCTGTTCCTCCTTTTCCACCGCCAACGGCTATGACACACCGTTTAAACATGGATTGCCATTCCGGCATACCGGTCATAAAAAAAATCCCTTATAAATTTGCCGCAGGCTGATTTTCCCTTTTAATTATATGAAGTTCGAATCTTTGTCAAGAAGTTTTTCCAGCCGGACCGCAAAATATGGGAATACCCTTCTGCTTTGTGTCTGGTTCGGAGCTTGACAATCCTGGACGGGGACTATGCCCTGATCCCATGATTCTTTCTTGATTTTTGATTTTTCATACGATATAGTTAATCCAACCTTTTATAAACATAAACAAAATAAAATATAACACAGGAGTGACCATGACAGAAAACCTGGCATGGATGGACGGGTTTGAGGAAAAGCCCTTTCCCGCGCTTTTGATGGAGATCAAGCGTACCGGCAAGACCGGCATTCTGCTGGCCAAAAAGGGGACCGTTGAAAAACGAATCTTTTTTCAGAACGGCGAGCCCATTGCCTCTCGTTCCAACCTGCAAAAGGATCTTCTGGGCGAAATCCTCTGTGCACGCGGACGGATCACCAGGACCCAGCTGGGCGAGGCCGTGCTCGATGATCAGAAAAAGACAGGAGACAACTTTGGACAGATCCTGATCAGAAAAGGATTTCTCACCCCCAAGGACCTCTATGCCGAGTGCAAATACCAGTTTGTCTCCATTCTCTTCAGCCTTTTCTCCCGAGAGAACGAGTCCTATACCTTTCAAGAGCAGGAAGCCTCCACGCTGATCCCCAGGGACCTCCCTAAGTTCCATGTGGGTTTTTCCAAGCTTCTTTCCGAGGGGATAAGGCTCATCAGGGATAACGACTTCATCGACAGCGCCCTGGGGAATACCGCCCAGTTGGCAAACAAGACCTCTGTAACCATCCCCTCCGAGGAGCTCAGCTTCAGTGGAGAAGACAAAACAATCCTCGCCCAGGTCGACGGAAACAAGACCCTTCAGGAAATCATAGACGCCTCTGATCTGGAATCTTCGATGACAAAAAGAATCCTCTATGCCCTATGCTGCCTGGGGGTCGTAGAAATACAAGCCCCGGCCGCAGCCTTGGAACAAGAGACGGGCATCCGCGAGTATATGGAAAGTCAGGAGGAGATTCCGAGCATGAAAGAATCCTCGCTTTCCTCATTCATGGATGAAGTTCTGCCTGAAGATCAGCCTGAAGAGATCCCTGTCTTTGAAGAAGAAAAGGTTAGATCTGTTGATTACTCAAAGATCATGGCTGATGACGTGGAAGAAGAAGACGAAAGTCTCCCGGAACGGATCGGCGGGGTATCCGAAGAAGAGATTCAGGAGTTTCCCGATCAGGTTCAACCCGCAAACGCGGAGTACGAAAGCGAATACCAGGAGCAAGCTCCGCCCCCTATGGAAGAGACTGAGCAAATTCCCGTAGAAGATGAGCAAACTCCGTCCGAGGCCGAGGAGGTTTCTTTCAAGACCGATGAGCATCCGCTTGAGACCGGAGACAAGGAAGCCAGGGAGGTGATCCTGGATGTGGAACAGGAAAAGGAGCGGGCCATTCTTGATGAAGCGTTTACTGAAAAGAAAAAGCCCGCCTCACTGATCCGGGTTTTGCTGTTACTGGGCGTTATGGTCCTCATCGGCGGCACGGCCCTGTACTATGCCTTCATGGGGAGGGGGTTCAACATCAGCGATTTTGTTGAGCGCATCAGAAAGCAGGTGACAACCCGTGATTTCAAATCCGAGAGAAATCAAGAGATCGTACAGAAGCTCATGGAAAAAGGGGAATCCCCAACCGTCAGCGAAAGCCCGGCCCCTGGTACGGAAGTGAAACCTGCTGAAGAGACTGCGCCCGGGGAAACACCTCCTGAGAAACAGGATACCAGGGAGATCACGGGGCCGCCGGCCCAGGAACAGATCGCTGCACCATCAACAAAGGAGGAGGCCGCATCGCAGCCATCCATGCCTGTACCCTCATCACCTTCATGGAATGATCTCTACGCGAGGGGATTGGCCAATTTTAAGAACGGAAACCTCAAAAACGCAATCAAGGACTGGGCCGACCTGGTCCGCTCTGCCCCGGAGCATTCCTTCACCATCCAGATCGAGGTCACCTCCTATCCGGATTTTGCCTCCCGGGATATCCAGGAGGCCTCAAACGGAGAAAAGGTCTTTATTCTGAATACCCTATACAATGACAAACCGGCCTACAAGGTGCTTTGCGGAATTTACAAGGACCGTGCCGAGGCCGAACAGGCACTGAAGGATCTCTCACCCTACCTCAAGGCACAAAAACCGGCGCTGGTTTCAATCGGCCGGATCGATAAAAAACTGATTGACTGAGTAATAAACACCGTTATTATGCGTTTTTAGATGATAATTAACAAAATATTAGATCAAGGTCTTTTTCTACGTTGACAGTTCTTTTTACCTCGTTATACAATAAAAATATAAGATTTATTGTAGTTTTTCAGTTGTTACATAAACTGGATTCACAAACAAGCGGACCCCATGAAACGATTTCTTGTCCTTGTTGCTGTGCTGGTTTTCTTTCTTTCCAGCCCTTTTTTTGGCGAAGGGGCCCAGGACATAACGGGTCATAAAACTGTCCAAATAGATTCAGCAAAAGAAAACCAGATCTTTCTCTCGGATTTAGACAACCTGGATCACTTATTCAAGGAAAAGATACTCAAGAGCGAGTCTTCCAATACTGAAAACAAGGGTCCATCAGGCTTTTTGGCAAGGACGTTCCAGCCTGCATGGAATAATCTCACGAAACTGAAAGAGGATCACCCGATCTCCTACCCCGCAGCCTTGTTTTTCTTTCTCCTTGTTCTTCTTGCCGCAACCAGTCTCTATTTGAAATTACGGCTCTCTGTTGCTATTGCCCGGATCCCGTGGAAAGAGCTCCGGACCGATCCCCGAGTGACCCGATGGCCGTCAGAGCCTTTTTTCAGGAAAATCCGCCTCTGGGGTTTTCTCAAGGATATCGACCATGTTGAGGCCATTCTCCGGCTTCGCCGAAAACCATCGCTTCAGCTGAAGAAACAGGGCAAATGGAATAAGCGTTTGTTACACAAATATCTTGATCTTCTGACAACGATTCATTGCGCAGATGAAGCGCGTTTTGCCCTTGGTGTGCTGGGCGCCGTAGGAAGTCCTCGATCCGTACTGCCGATCTTGAATATCATCCGGAGATTCCCGGCAGAACCTGACGTGACAAAGGATGCCTTGTCCGCACTGATTGGAATCCGCAGGATAAAAATACTACACGATATCCTCACATCTGTTCCATGGGCCGACGCCTCTCTTTTTGGCGTCCTGTCTGAAGTCTGCAGATCTTTTGGGGAAGAGGGTGAGGCCTTTATTATCAAGGAGCTGGACCATCAAAAGAGCCACGCTATACGCCTCGGTATCTTTCGGGTACTGGGAGCGGTGGCGGGCGAAAGGGCCATTGCGGACCTGGAAAGATTCCTGCATCAGGGCTCTGAAACAGAACGTATTGCCGCGGCCCAGGCCATAGCCAGGATCGGAACCGAAACCGCTGTCCAACCTCTTATTCATGGGCTCTGCGAGAACCCTTCTCCGTCTGTCCGTGACAGCATCTCGCCTTCCCTGGCCGACCTCCCCAGAGAGGCCGTTCTGAAACAGCTCACCCATCTGCTAAATACGAGCCCCAAGCATTATTCCCGGATCCGGGCCATCCAGGGACTCGAGGCCCTTCAGCCGGACTCCAGCGAGGTCTTGCGGCTGGCCATAGCGGATCCGGACCCCAGGATCCAGGCGGCCGCGGTCTCGGCCATGGAAAGAATGGGGGTCATTCAAAACAAGCTTCGCAGCTATCAGGAAGAATTCTGTGAGGAGACCCAGGCGTTTCTGGTCAGTGCAGGCAAGGCCGGTGCTATTGAGCCCTTCCTTTCCGCCCTGAAAGACAAAGAGAGCAAGGCCGTCAAACGGACAGTCCGTCTTCTCGCCCGTATCGGAAACCAGCAGGCCGTTCCCGGTCTCATAGACCTTCTGGCAACCACTGGGGACTGGACGCTGAAATCGAGGCTGATCCCTGCACTTGCCGAATTGGATGCCGCCGAGGCTGTTCCGGTCATGGTCGAGCATTTGAAGGACAAACACCTCTGGGTCAGAAAGACCTCCATGGACGCCCTAAGCAGACTTCTCACGCCCGATTCAAAACTCAGGAAAGAAACCTTGCCCACCCTTCACAGTGCACTTGGAGAAGCGAGCTCCTGGACGCGGGCAAGCGCAATTCGTGTTCTCACGGTACTCGAAGACCGTTCGTGTATCCCCGAGTTGATCCGTCTCCTCCGGGACCCCAAGGCCAGGGTCCGCGTAGAAGCAGCCGCCGCCTTGAAGAAACTGCATGCCCTGGAGGCCGAAGACGAACTTATCGCCCTGCTTGATGACCCGAAACAGAAGGTGTCGGCAATAGCTGCCGCGGCCCTGGGCCGGTTCAAGAGTCAAAAATCCCTTACCAGGCTTTGTGAACGTTTCAAGGGCGCCAAATCCCTGCTCCGTGTCTCCCTCCTGGAGGCGGTTTATCAGATCGATTCTACAAGACTGAACCTTCTGCTTGAAGAACTCAAAACCGCAGACCGTATCAACCTGAGAGTTGTCCGTGAACTCAAAAAGCCCGGTTCCTTTGATTCATCAGGACTGTTGCATGCCCTGGCAACAATCGGAGAACCCGAAATCAGGAACCAGTCCATCCGGGCCCTTGCCGATCTGGATAAATCGGTAAACAAAACCTTGCTCCTTTCCTTGCTTAAAGAGAACGAGGCCGCGATCCGCGCCGCAACCGTGGATGCCATTGCACTTTCCCAGAACCCAGATATGTCGCCGTCCATCAGTGAGATGCGGAATGATCCCGACCCGGTCGTCCGGCTGAGGGTCATCCTCGCCCTGGGTCTCATCAAAGACCCGGACGCGCTTCCGTACCTTCGAAACGCTGTCTATGAAAAGGATACAAGGATCTGTGCCCATGCCCTGCTGGCCCTGTTCCATTACGCAGAGCCCCAGTTCCTGACGTGCCTCCTGGACAAGTTTAAAGAGGTCAAGGCACGGAATCTCATCAAGAAGATCATTGCCGACAGAGACGACCCCGTGATTGCTCTGCTGGTGGACCAGATCCCCGAATCCAAAAAACTCGAATTCCGGATACTCAAGGATTATACACTAAAGAGCCTTGACCTCTTTTTGGAGGAGCAGATCCTCGCCGGAAAGACCAGCAACGAAAAGCTGAAGGCCATGATTATCGCCGGAACCCTGAAAAGGAAGAACCTGAGGAAGGCACTCAAAAAAGCGATTTTGGAGGATCCTTTCCCCGAGGTCCGGGCAAAGGCGCTAAGAATCTACTCATCGGTTACAGATATGTCCCAGGAAAAAGAGATCATCCAGAAGGCCATCCAGGACCCGTCGCTGGAAGTCCAGACCATGGCCTCCCGCCTTTTTATCCACTTCGAAGAGGAACCGGTTTAGCAATACTTCACAGATTCCGCCTCGCTTTGATTTTTCGAACCAGCTTCCGGATAAGGATCGCCGCAATCCCGCCGAAGACTATCACCCTAAGAATGGTTCGAGCGGTGATCCCGAAGATCACGGTATCGAACAGCCCCTGAAGATTCACATCAAGTCCCTTTTTTCAGTTTTCATCAGCATAGATGAACGCTGCAAAGAACTCAAAGAAAATTCTCCGCTATCTCTCAAAGACCTTGCGTTTCATCTCATTTTTTGGTAGTTTTCCCCGTAATAAATAAGAGTAGCCATTCTTGATGGACTTGTTAGAATTCCTCAAATGTGACGGCAAAGAAAAAAGGCCCAGATGCAAGGCGCGCAAGTCCTGAGGAATGAGGCGTACTCAGACGTACGCTGCAATGACGAAGGACGCAGCGCAACGCCGCAGATGGACTTTTTACGAAGCCGCCATTCTTGATACGTTGACTCTGTGGATACTGACCGGCCATTAAAAAGTTTTCTGGGAGATGCCAAGTGAAACAGGTCATTATCGAAAACCCTGTCATCTACCTAACCGAGGTGGCAAACAAATACGGTGATGCCTGGATAGAAAACAAGCTCAGGGAAGCAAAGGCCAGGATTCTCATTACCAATTTTCATGCCTTTAAACTCAGGGAGAGAAACGGCGCAGGCAAGCTGACCAAGGCTATCCTTTCTCAAGGTGGCGAAAGCCCCTTTACCGAGCTTTGGGAAGAGGGTACGGATTATGTAGATCAGGAACAATTTCAAAAAGCGTTGACCAGTAAGCAGCTTAAGATTAAACTTAAAACCAACAACATATCCGGATTACAATTAGCCGATCTCCTTGCACATCTTAGTCGTAATGAGATTCTGCAGGAACAAGGTTTGCTCGGGAAAGATTTAGGTTTCTTTGCGCAAAAGGTTGTAGAAGTTTTGCAAAAGAAATATTACCAGCATGATGGGAAGATGTTCGGCAAGAAATTTCTATAGGCAATAAAAAAGGCCCTTGACGGGCCCGATGGCTTGCGCCATCCACCTCCGGTATTCCGGATTGATATTATCATAACTCAGAAAATTAATAAGTCAAATGAAATTTGAATAAATAATGGCGCATAACTCAACAATAGAATGGACCGGCTCCACCTGGAACCCCGTCACCGGATGCGTGAAGATAAGCCCCGGCTGCATGCATTGCTATGCAGAGCGGATGGCGAAACGGCTTCAGGCGATGGGGCAGCCCAACTATGCCAGCGGATTCAAGCCCGCCTGGCATGAACATGCATTGGATCTTCCGCTTCAGTGGAAAAGGCCGCAGACCATTTTCGTCAATTCCATGAGTGATCTGTTTCTGAAAGATGTGCCCGCAGAATTCATAAAGAAGGTTTTCGATGTGATGAGAAAAGCACACCGGCATACGTTTCAGATCCTTACCAAGAGGGCGGACCGGCTTCATACGCTGAGTGCTGAACTGCCATGGATGCCGAATATCTGGATGGGCGTGACGGTTGAGAATAGCGATTGCACCTTTCGGATCGATCGGCTACGTCAGACAGGAGCCTATGTTAAGTTCCTTTCCATAGAGCCGCTCTTGGGTCCGATACCGAATCTTGATTTGGTAGGAATCGACTGGGTGATTGTGGGCGGAGAGTCCGGCCCCGGTGCACGGCCTATGCAGCCTGAATGGGTTGCTGACATCCGCAATCAATGCAATAGGGCCGGTGTGCCGTTTTTCTTCAAGCAGTGGGGCGGGGTGAAGAAGAAAGCGGCGGGGAGGATGTTGGAAGGAAGGATGTGGGATGATATGCCGGTATCGAGACCGAGTGAAGTATTTATTTAATGGTTGAGCAAGTTCTGCGTCGCGTATTTCCGGGCTAAGGCAAAAATACTGCAAAAGAGCGTTGATCTGTGCTAATCTATGCGTTACTCATGCAGCGAAGAGAAGACAATTTGCGGCCTGCTCCCCAATCGGTAAGATCAGATTTTGATACGTTATAATAGTGTTCTAATTTCGGAAATTGCGATGAGCCATCTTTATCAACAGATTGCCGCCCGCGTGGACCAGTGGCGAAACCATGCATACCCTTCCGAAATGTTTCCTGCTATTGCCGAAATTCTTGATTGGTCGATGGAGACGGAAACCGGCAACCTGCGCTTTTTGCGCCGGCCCCAGTTCCGGGCGCTCGAAACCTATTGGTATCTGAGGCTCGTTGAAAACACGCCGCACGTCTTTGATCTTTATCGAAAACTCTATTCCAGACAATCTGAACTATTGGCCGCTCTCGGTCTCGATCACACCGACATAAAGGCATTTGTGCTGGATGAAGGACTTGATGCCCTATGGCAACGCATCAAGAATGACGATGCCTTCGTAAAAGACTTTAAACTCGAATCCCTGCGTGAAACTTTGACGCTTCCCTACCCCAGCTACATCCTCGCCCTCGCTATGGGAGCGGGGAAGACAATCCTTATCGGAGCGATTATTGCCACCGAGTTTGCCATGGCGTTCGAGTATCCTAACGGCCCTTTTGTGCAGAATGCTTTAGTTTTCGCACCGGGTAAAACGATTATTGAATCGCTCCGTGAATTGTCTGATGTTCCTTATGGGAAAATTCTGCCTCCGCGCCTCCACAAGGCATTCGCTGCCTCGGTCAAGCTTACCTTTACGCGAGACGGCGAAAAGAATGTTCCCGTCATTCGCGGCTCATCCTTCAACGTGGTTGTGACCAACACGGAGAAGATACGCATCCAAAAAGAAGCCATAAGAAAAGGTGATATCGGCAGTCTGTTCAATCCTGAGCGCGAGGACGAGGCGCGGGCCGAAGTAGCAAATCTCAGACTTCAAACAATCGCAAGTCTGCCGCATCTTGCTGTCTTCTCGGACGAGGCGCATCACACCTACGGACAGTCACTGGATAAGGAACTTAAAAAAGTCCGCAAGACCGTGGACTATCTTTCAACAAACACAAATCTTATCTGTGTCATCAACACGACCGGGACGCCCTATTTCCGAAAACAGCCGCTCAAGGACGTGGTCATCTGGTACGGCCTTTCCCAAGGCATCACAGACGGAATCCTCAAGGATCTTGCGGGAAACATCCAGGCCTATGAGTTTGACGGCGATCCAAAAAAATACGTCGCCCATGTCGTTGAAGACTTCTTCAAAGATTATGGCCATGTGCAATTGCCGAACGGCGCTCCGGCGAAGTTGGCCATCTATTTCCCGCAAACCGATGATCTGAAGGAGTTGAAACCGTCCATAGATCGAGCGCTCGTTAAAACCGGGCAGAGCCCAACGATCTGCCTCGTGAACACGTCCGATGAAACGCTCACGAAGAAGGCGGATATTGACGCATTCAATCGGCTCAACGACCCTGCGGCGCCTCACCGGGTGATTCTTCTTGTGAACAAAGGCACGGAAGGGTGGAACTGCCCGAGTCTCTTCGCCTGTGCGCTCGCGCGGAAACTCAAAACATCGAATAATTTCGTCCTGCAGGCATCCACCCGGTGTTTACGGCAGGTACCCGGCAATAGTGCCAAGGCCCGTGTCTATCTGTCGTCGGACAACCATAATGTCCTCGACAGGCAGCTTCAGGAGACCTACGGTGAGACCATTGCCGACCTGAATCACGCCGGACAGGAAACGCGACGTGCACGGATCGTCCTCCGCAAGCTCGATCTTCCTCCGCTCGTTGTGACGCAGATCGTACGAACCGTTACGAAAAAAGAGGGGGTGGCAAAGCCGCTTTGCCTGGAACGCCCGCTCAACGGCTCATCGGACCGGCTCCTGAAAAAGATCTTCACTATCGCCGAGCAGCAATCCACCTACAGCGTTCTTCGGCAGGTGGGCGAATCCGTAACCGTCGAGACGGAACACGATGGGTTCGACAGCTATGCCGCGGCTGTTGAACTCTCCGGCCTCTACCGGATGGATCTCTGGCAGGTCTATGATGAACTGAAGCGACTCTACGGGACCGATGATATTCCAAGCAGCCATCTTGGAGACCTCTGCCGGCAGATCGAGGCGCAGACGCGGTTCTATGAAGTCAAAGAAGAGAAATTTGACGTCGCCCTTGCCTTGGTGAAGCCCGAGGGTTTCCAGAAAGAGATTGATCCATCAGGCGATGAAATCTATACCGCCGAGATCGTCTACCCCAAGGACCGGGAGAAACTCCTGCTCTCATGGGAAGCCATGAAAAACAAGAACCCCCGCGATTTGGGATTCCACTATGTGCCGTACAATTTTGACTCCAACCCGGAGATGAGCTTTTTTGAACAGACGCTCATTGATTTGAACCTGAAACCCGGAGAAGTGGAGGACATCTATTTTACGGGAGCAATTACCGATCCCGCAAAGACCGAGTTCTATGTAGAGTACAAAGATGACAAGGGTAAGATGCGGCGCTACACGCCTGATTTCATCGTGCGCAAGAAGCCCGGGAAGGGCGCCAAACCCGGTTCGGGAAAGATTTATATCGTGGAGATCAAGAGCGAACATGACCGTGCTCATCCAATAGACGGCGAGAAAGGCCGGAAGGCCATGGCCCTCCGCAAGTGGGAACAACTGAACCCCGACCAGCTCAAATATCAGATGATCTTCACGGGTACGCAAACCGTGAGCGCCGATCAGGTGCAGGAAGTGAAGCGGCTCATGGAGGACCAGGAAACATGATATCAGGAAAGTCTTGAGTAAAGCGGAATGATTGAGATTCCCAATTGGAATGTCAAACTATGATGACCCTTAAACAATTCTCTCAGAAGATAGAAACAATCCCGGCCGCCGCCTCGTGGTATCTCTCCGATCTGGGTGAAGCGCGCGGCAAGCAAGAACTGTTCACCCGCCAGGCGCCGCAGCGCCTTAAAGCGCTCAGAGAACATGCCGTCATCGAAAGCGCGGTCTCTTCGAACA
This sequence comes from bacterium, assembly GCA_919901565.1. Taxonomy (GTDB): domain Bacteria; phylum CG2-30-53-67; class CG2-30-53-67; order CG2-30-53-67; family CG2-30-53-67; genus CG2-30-53-67. The sequence goes on along the minus strand of CAKKPE010000029.1, from coordinate 2,072 downwards.
GGATCGAGGGCGTGGAGGTCGATCAGGACAGGATCAGGGCCGTCGTCATCGGTCGAGCACATCTCCGTGATCGCGACGAGGAGGAAGTGCGCGGTTATCGAAACGCACTCAAGCTGATCCATGAACAGGGGAACAAACTTTCCGTGTCCGAGGATACAATTAAGCAACTTCACAAGCTGACCCGCGGCAAGATAGGGGACGCCGGGAGATATAAGGCAAAGGACGGAGACATCATTGAGAAATATCCGGACGGGCGCGAGCGGGTCCGCTTCAAGACGGTGACGGCGGCCCGAACGCCCGCTGTTATCAAAGAACTGATCGTCCTCTGGGAGGAGTGTCTGAGCGAACGACAGGTGCACCCGCTTATTGCCATGGCAGCCTTCAATCTGGACTTCCTGTGCATCCACCCGTTCCGGGACGGAAACGGCCGGGTGTCGCGGCTGCTCCTTCTTCTTCAGTGCTACCATCTGGGATTTGAAATCGGCCGTTACATCAGCATCGAGCGCATTATCGAGCAGAGCAAAGACCGCTACTACGAAACGCTTGAACAGAGCTCCCTCGGCTGGCACCAAGGAAAACACGATCCCTGGCCTTACGTCAACTATGTCCTCTACACGCTCAAGACAGTATACCAGGAATTCGAGGAGCGGGTGGGGCAGGTCAAAACAGCTCGGGGAACAAAGACGGAACTCGTTGAGTCGGCAGTCAAGGCTTTTTCCAGGGACTTCACGCTTGCTGATTTGGAACGGGCCTGCCCGGGCGTGAGCCGCGATATGGTCCGGCGAGTGCTCCGGGACTTGCAGAAAAAAGGAACCGTGGAATGTCTTGGACGGGGTCCCGGAGCGGCCTGGAGGAAAAAGAGGTAATACCCTTAAAAGAGGGTAAAAGAGAGGGTAACTTCAAAGTGCTTGATTTCGTCATTCCCGCCTGTCCCGGTACGATGAAAGCCGGGGGGAATTCATTATCTTCAAAGAGGAGCGCGCTGTGAGCAAAGCGAAGAAGAAAGTGAAAACGTCAAAGGCGCCGAAACAGGCGGTTGAGGCGGCACCGGCAAAGAAGACGGAAATAAAGATCACCGCAGCCAAAGGGCGTCCCATGCTCACCTGGGTGGGCAAACGGCCCTTGTCTCACGTGATCGCCTTTCCGGCCCAGCATGTCGAAACATTCTCTCCGGAAAAATCCCCCGCCGCTTCCGCGTCACCCCCTTTGACAAAGGGGGTCAGCGAAGCCGGGGGGATCTGGTCTGACTGGCCCTCCTCCTACCCCAAAGGCGGCCTCCTGTTCCACGGTGACAACAAGGAAGTCCTCGCCCATCTCCTCGCCAACGGCTTCCGCTGCAAGGTGAACCTTATCTACATTGACCCTCCCTTCGATTCAGGCGCGGACTACGTGCGCAAGGTCACGCTGCGCGGGGCAAAAGGAACTGCCAAGATCGATGGCGAAACCTACACCCTCGGTGAACAGATTCAGTACACCGACATCTGGGCGAATGACAATTATCTTCAGTTTATGTATGAACGATTGATGCTGTTGAAGGAACTGCTGGCGGAAGATGGGAGCATTTATCTGCATTGCGACTGGCATAAAAGCCACCAACTACGATGCCTGATGGATGAACTTTTTGGGACAGAAAGGATTGCCAACGAAATTGTTTGGAAAAGAACATCGGCGCGAAGTGATTCGCACACCTTCAATCATATTCACGATGTTTTGCTTTTCTATACAAAAGGAGATACATACCAATTTAATCAAGTTTACGTTAAACACAAGCAGTCATATATAGATCGATATTATATATACAAAGAGCCTGATGGAAGAAGATTCGCAACGATTGATGCAACGCAGGCTGGAATTACCAGAGGTGAATCTGGCAAACCATGGCGAGGATTTAATCCAGCGTCCAAGGGAAACCATTGGAAATTCGGCATTGCTGACATAGATCGACTCGATAAAGAAGGACGAATATACTGGCCTCAAAAAGAAGGTGGATGGCCTCGACTTAAGAGCTATCTTGATGAATTATACACAGCGTCATAATTAATGCAGCATAATATTATTGACTTATAGCGTCT
>CAKKPE010000028.1 GCA_919901565.1 bacterium | reverse complement strand
TGTCAAACTCTGCGAGTCCCCCGGCAAAGCCGGGGGTTTACCTAAGTGCTAATTATGAGAACACATTACAGCTTTTCAATGGTATCGATTTCATTCATTATCATCTACATGTCCACCTGCTTCGGGTTCACGGATTTCGGCATGGTGCCAACTCCGTTTTTTGGGTTTGGAGTTAAAGTTGCATTCGCAGCAGACGCTGACGGTGACAACATAGATAATTATCTGGACAATTGTCCCCTCGTTTTTAACGTTGGTCAGGAAGATACCGATGGCGACGGTGTCGGTGATGTCTGCGATAACTGTATCGATGTTTCCAACCTGTGGCAGAAAAATGGTTCCTGTATAAATTCAGTCTGGTCTCCAGATACTCCTGACTCTATAAATTGTATTGATTGCGGTGACGAGTGCCAGGACTCGGACGGGGATGGAACAGCGGATGCGTTCGATACGAGTCCATGCACCCAGAATACTTCTGATTGTAACACTACTGATACCGACGGAGACGGGGTGAGAGATAATGGAGATTGCTCTGCTTCCGAGAACAACAACCCCTGCACCGGTGGGAATACTACGTTTTGTGATGACAACTGCCCCAGCGTTTACAATCCCAACCAAGCTGATATGGATGGTGATGGAGTAGGAGACCTCTGTGATAATGATAGTGACAACGATGGACTAACCGATACAGAGGAGAGTAACACTTATGGCACCAATCCCCTCAACCCCGACACCGATGGAGACGGGTATATAGACGGTTTAGAGCAAAAACTGGGAAGCGATCCAACGAACAAATCCAATACACCGGCGGGCCAGACCATCCTGGTAAGTGTGAACAGTTCAGGAGAAAAAGCAACCGGTGGCAGGAGCATACATGCTTCCATCAGTGGCAATGGCCGCTTCGTGGCCTTTCAATCCTCAGCGACAAACCTTGATTCAAATGGACTAAAAGATATTTACGTACGCGATTTGGCCACCGGTGTGACCTGGCGCGCAAGTGAGAATTATACGGACACGGACGGAACTGCGAAGATTTTCACAGGCCACTCCTCCGCCCCGGCCATCAGTGCCAACGGGCGATATGTGGTATTTGCCTCACAGCAGGGCCCCTACGACGAGGACTTGACATGCTTTCACGAACATATCTTTGTCCACGATAATTTTACGGCTCACACCCAAAAGGTGACTTATCTTGAGTGTGGCTCGTCCGGTTTTCAACAGTGGGTGTTTGGTGAAGCGTCTCAAAATGATTTCGACATACCACTGTCGCGCCTGTCCATCAGTGCCGATGGCCGCTATGTGGCATACGCTTTGGATTATACAAATGCTAAGGTCATCGATTTAAAAACGGGTCTCATCGAAAATGCGAGTGTGGAGACGAATGGCTCGCCGGCATCCGGTATTTTGCCTTCCATCAGCGGGAACGGCCGTTATGTTTCATACAGAAACGGGCAAATTTTTGTCAGAGATCTGCTGGGGCATGAAACCTTGATGGCCAGTGTAAACGCACAGAATAGCGGGCCTGGAGATAATAAAGGCAGTTCAATCAGTTCTGTAAGCGGCGACGGACTTTATGTGGCTTTTTTCTCTTCGTCCTCAAACCTTACAGACGAAGTTAGTACCAGTTGTAACGGCAGGGAATGTACAAGTGGCGTTTTCGTCCGTGACATCATAAACAACAAAACAAGCAGGGTGAGCGTTAATAGCTTGGGGGAACGGGCAAACCAAGGAGGGAGTCACCGCCCTGCGGTGAGCACTGACGGATCCTATATTGCGTTTGCATCCCGGGCCACAAATTTGGTGACTGGGGATAATGTTACTGGGGATAATAATTGGAAACAGGATATTTTCCTCCGCAATCTTGTAACCGGGGAAACTCAACGCGTGAGTGTGCCTAATTCAGGAGGGGAGAGCGATGGTGACAGTTTCATGCCGTCCATAAGCGGTGATGGGCGCTATGTGGCCTTTTACTCGGCTGGCAAGTTGACGGTGGGCGATGAAGATCATGAGAAAGATGTATATATCAGAATTCTTTTCCAGGACGGAGACGGAGATACGGTTAATGATTTTAGCGACAACTGTCCGAGCAATGCCAATCCGGACCAGGCGAATGGTTCCTGTGTTGGGGGTGTATGGAATCCAAGTGTACCCGACGGATTCGGCAACGTCTGCCAGGATTCGGACGGGGGAGGCTTAATGGATGCCCAGGAACTTGCGGCAGGCAAGAACCCCTGTGATCCAAGTGATGAGACCTGTAACACGACCGATTCGGAAATTTCGCCAGACGGCATCCTGGACGATGGAGACTGTTCAGGTTCTACGACTGATAACCCTTGTACGGGTGGTAACGCAGCCTTTTGTGATGACAACTGCCCGGGTGTGGGAAATACAAATCAGGCAGATCTTGATGGTAATAAGATTGGAGATGCATGCGATACCGATGATGACAATGATGGATTAACGGATCAAGAGGAGAAATGTTATGATAATTACTGCGATACTTACAATCCTTATGATCCGATAACCGGAACGGGAACGGACCTTAATTATACCAATCCTGACACCGACGACGACGGGGTGGATGACGGCCGTGAGATAGCAATGGGCACATCCCCGCTTACCAAGTCTGACGAGGATGATACAGACGACGACTTGATCTCGGATGACTGGGAACGTGAGAACGGCATGGACCCATCCAGAGCCGACGGATGGGACGACAAAGACAACGATGGTGCAATCAATTATCTCGAATATCGATTCTTTACGGATTTGGAAGACCCAACTGACAAGCCCAGTTTTGAGACCATGTTCGTTGACAATACACTAACCGTTAATTGCACGGACTATACGTATTCCCCGACTGAGCATGACTGTGGCGGGGAGCATGACGATTCGCTTTATTGTGCATACAAAACCCTCGATGATGCGCTTTATGGCAAAACCGAAAACGATTTGGGGTGGCCTGTTTCGGCGCAAATGGCTCCCGGGAGCTACAATAAACCCGGAAGCCTGTGGCACACAAAAATGGGGTTTTTCACCCTGGCCGGCTCCGGTGCAGGTGCAGGAGGGACTACCATTAATATAAATACATCAATAACTCAGTCATTCAACAACTATTCTAAAATAGAAAATCTGAATCTGGATTTTGGCTATGCTACAGCTCTGGCTAACTTAGGCTCAAACAATATCATAAGCAACAATATATTTCAAAGTTCTGTCATGAACAGCTATTCTGTTATTAATATCGGCAATCCAAATGTGACGGTCCGAAACAATCTCTTTGTCAACAATCTTTACGACATTAGTCTTTTATACAATGCTTCCGGGGCAAAGATTATTAACAATACGATTGTGGGGGGAGGGAATACCGAGAATACCGGCATTCCCATTATCTCTGCTACGAATGATTTCGAAGTCAAGAATTGCATTATATGGAACAGCGGACCCACAAACATACCAACTTCAAATGTCTCTTATTCGGTTATACAAACCGTAGACGGTGGTCTGAATTATGCCGGTATCAATGGGAATATCTCTGTGGATCCGCTCTTTAAAGACCCTGCCACCGGCGATTACCACCTGCAACCCGGCTCTCACTGTATCGATGCCGGGAATCCTTCGGACGATTACAGCAATGAACCTGAGAACAACGGGGATCGGATCAACATGGGAGCTTATGGCAATACCTCGGAAGCCGATGTTGGGGACGATACGGACGGTGACGGACTTACGGACCAGAATGAGTGGTGCTACGACGGCGACTGCAGCACGGACAGTCCTTATACCGCCGGAGGCGATCTGGATCGAAATAAGAAAGATACTGATGGGGACGGACTTTCGGATGGTGATGAAATAATATATGGCACCAGCCCTATAAACAAAGACACCGATGGCGACGGCTATCATGATCAGACCGAAGTCATCAATGGCTCGAATCCAGTAGACCCTCTATCCAAACCCGCTTCATGTTTGGTTGACGGCGACCTTAATGAAGACGGGGCGGTGAACAGTTCCGACGTGGTTCTGGCAAGAAAGATCGATCTGGGTATAAGCACAGCAACCGTGAACGATCTTTGCCGTGCGGATGTGGCGCCTGTAGAAGCGGATGGAGTGATTGATGCATCCGATCTGGTGCTGATCACCAAAAAGGCTCTGGGCATAATAGATGTCGGCTTCTGATCACGACTGGCTCAGGCAGGAAATAAAAGAGAGCTTTGAATCTGGAATAAAGAACGCAGGAGCTCAAATATGAAACGAATAAATATCATAAGGAGAGAGATCATGAAAGCAAAAATGTTTCTGATGTTTGTCTGTCTATTGACTTTGAGTACGGTCGGCTGCGTGGGCCAGCAGGCCTTCACCAAGATGGCGAGAAGCGGGGATACAGTTACGTTGGCACTTGGCGGGTCCCCGTCCCATGAAATCAACGGTCATGTCAACAAGAACAACATGGTGGTAACAATAACAGATTCGGCCAATAATACCTACGATGTCACGCTTCGATATCTCCTCAAGCTCTACCCCGATCCCTCAAGCAGGTACAACTATCATGCCACTTACGACACGTCGATTGTCCCGCCCTACCTTAGCCGGGAATACATAGATCCAAATCAGGGGGAATGGGTGGCAGTGGTGGATTTGACTGATCCAGGTACCGGTACGCCTCTTCCTCTCGCGCAAGGAGCAGCTAAGATCCACGTGATGACTCCAGATCTTGTAGATTCGCGACCATATCGCAATTTCCCCGCAACTGACGGGAACTTAGCCAATATTCCTATTGAGATCTTGCCAAACACGGGAAGTCCGCACCCTTTTAATAATTGGTACGGCGACCCTATTGACTTGGAACCTCTTCCTCAGATGGTGATCAGTTTTGACAACTCTGCAATTACCCTCCCCTATCCGGATAATATAACCAAGATAGGTGCCATAGAGTTCAAGCTGATGTATAACATGGCATATTTCAACAATAATGCGTATCCCCCCATGATTCTTGCCTATATCAATGAACAAAGAATCAGTGTTTCTTATAGACTCAATGCGATCGAGGGGTATTATAAGCTGATGATATTGCCTCAAAACGTGGGGGCCGGCATACTTGCGAATAATGCCGGAGTCGACTATTTAAAAACCAAGATAAAAGATATCAAGGTTGTGGTGGCTTGGGACCCCTCGTTTCTGAACAACAGCATTACGGCAGAAAATTATGAACAGGTCTTTCAGATTTCCGATTACAAGGTAGTGGATAATAATGGGCTCCCACTCAATGACGGGAGTGGAAATCCGTTGATTACTCTCGTGAAAGAACCTCGTATAGATTAATTGAAGCTCCCCGCAGCAAGCCGCGGGGAATCTTCGAAATGTAAGGTATTTTAGTTTTTATATTCGCTCGCTAATCCCGCCCCAAAGGGCGGGGAATGCGCTCGCTATGAATTTTCAAAATTTAGACCTCCCTTAAGGTGTGGTCCGCGGACCCTCCGATCAGCATGAAGAGTTTCCCGGCCATGGCCATGCCCACGCCGGTTCCGAACCCCTGCCCGAGCGGTCCCGTGGTGGTCTCGATCCCGTGTTCAGGGCTGTATTCGGGATGGCCGGCCGTGGGGCTCTCCCACTGCCTGAATTGTTTGAGGTCATCGATGGAGATGGGATACTCGGTAAGAAACAGCAGGGAGTAAAGGAGCATGGATCCGTGTCCGGCGGAAAGGACGAAGCGGTCCCGGTTGGGCCAGCGGGGATTCTTGGGATTATGCTTCAAATATTGGGTCCAGAGCACATAGGCCATGGGCGCATCCCCCATGGGCATGCCCGGATGGCCCGACTTGGCCTTTTCCACGCCGTCCACGGCCAGCATGCGGATGGTGTTGATACACAATTGGTCCAGATTCTCCTTTTCCATCTCTTCATCTTCCTCCTGTTCCCGGTCTATTATGGTCGCTCCGGCCCCGCAGCGAAAATAAAAGGACTATAGCCTACCTCTCTTGAATTTACAAGTGAATATCATGTCATGCGAGTCACGCTGCATGTCATAGGCTCGATAGTGGCATAAAACTTCTGAAACTATTTGGCCCGTCCCTGCAGGTAGGCCAGGTCCCTGCTCTGGCTCGACTTTGTCCCGATCCTGAGCACCCTGAACCGCCGTGTCTCAGACTTCATATAGTAGATCCGTCCTGATGAGCCGAAACCCAGCTCAAAGGCATCGCACTTCTCGACACCGGAAATCTTCCGCCTGATCTTGAGACCGGGGTCCCCGTCATTCAGCCGTTTCAACATCTCCTCGGCCTGGAGTTTCATTTTATCATCCACGAGCCGGACAATATCTTCCACCGCCTTCCGGTCCATTTCCAGGTTCCGGTATAGTTTTGCAAAACGTTCTGACAGTGCCTGTTCTTCCTTGACGGGCCTGGCTTTCAGCGTTTCCTGTCTGACCGCTTTCTCTTCCAGTGTATCGATTTTTTCCTTCTGCTCCTCGCTCTGCTCAATGGTCTCAAGGAGCGTTTCTTCCAGAGAAGCCTTCTCTTTTTCCAACCGCTCCACTTCCTGGATCCATGCCTCCTCCTGGGTCTTGATATCGGTCAGTCTGCTGCGGGCCTCCTGAAGTTCATGTTCCACCTGATCGATAACTGTCCGCTTTTCGGTTTCAAACTTTTCCTCTATATCGTGTATTCTCTTCTCCTCAAGCAGGGATGATCGCTGATAATAAAAATAAAGAAAGGCCACCGTAGTCAGGATATAGGCCAGCAGGATGCCGCTCCCCAGCCATGACGTCACCGGGATATTCACCGTGGTCACTATATTCATGCCCTGGATATATTTCGAATATTCCTGCAGGTAATCTTCCACTTTCTCAATGGAACGGTTCATTGCGAATCCATCCCCATCAAAAACAGGACCCGCTTTTTTTTCCGGTACGTCATTTTTCAGAGAGGAGGAGAGCAGGTGTTCGTAATAAGGATAGATGACATTATCCTGGGCATCCGTAATGCGAACCCTGACCTCCGATCCCAGGCGGACAGCCCGGCTCTTGCCGAGGACGGAGACGACATTCTTATCCACTTCGTCGTAAAGGCTGACCTTGCCCTGAAGAAGCTCAAAATCATTTCGGATGATCTGCTGCTGCAGGGTGTGAGTAAGATCATGCTTGAACCATAACTGCAGATAAGGCAGGGTCAGAACATAGAGGATGGACGGTGCAAAAATACTGATATAGAGAATCTTGAATGAGAAGCTTTTCATCGTTCGCTTTCCCGGCTTCAGTTTTCTTTAAGGCCCGGAATTCCACCGGGTTCTGCTGCACCCCACTCATAACGAACAAGAGCAACCGAAAGGATCCCCGCCGTCTCAGAACGAAGGATCATGTCCCCTAACGAGACCGATACAAAACCGTGCTCTTCTATAAGTTTGGCCTCCTCCGGCGAGATCCCTCCTTCCGGCCCGACCAGGAGGGCGATGCTTTCGGGTTCAGGAGATGCATCTCGGATGTCGCGAAGGATTCGTCTCTTCTCATTCTCGTTAAAATATATCCTGACAGAAACGGTTTCCACCTGTTTCAAGGCTTCATTGAGCAGGACCGGGGCCTTGATCCGGGGGAAGTCCGGACGGCCGCACTGTTGGGACGCTTCTTTCGCAATACGCTGCCATCGCTGGATCCAGTGGCCGGTTCTTTCCGGTCCAAGAACCCGGACGGAACGTTCCATGTAGATGGGAACGATCTCATGGACACCGACCTCAGCAGCCTTCTGCACCAGCCACTCCATCCTCTTCCCTTTGGGAACGGATTGCAGGAGCGTAACCCTAAGCGAGTGTGGATCCGGGATGGAAGACTTTCCCAGAATAGCGCATAAAACCTCCCCCTCAGGAAACCCTGATATCTTCACCCTGTAAACAAGGCCGGAGCCGTCTGAAACCTTCAAGGCATCCCCGACCCTCATGCGCAGCACATTACGGATATGCCGGCCTGTCTCCCTGTCCAGCATCAGCGTGTCTTGAAACACCCGGTCCGGGGTGATAAAGAAATATCTCAATAAAAACTCCCGAATGCCTGCTGCTGTCTTATCGTTGGAAAAGAAGCCTGAGAAGGATATAGCTCTCTGTTTTACACATTGAGTGTATGGAACTGTTTAATCCTTTTTGGTTCTTCTACTATTTAGTGGGTAAAAAGGGTTCGAGGATTCCAGGGTTCAAGGATTCAAGTGGAATACTGAAACGCAAGCAAAATCTCCAGAGAAAAACACTGGAACCCTTGCACCATAGGACCCTCGACCCCTTATGTTTTTAGCACTTCACTTGACCCCTGGAATCCTGGACCCCTTGACCCCTGATGTTTTCACCCACTCTTTTGGAGATGATCCGCCTTTTTAAATAAATCGCCGTTCCCGGGTCATGAACGGCATCATCCGAAGATCCCCTTGACCTTCTCGATGAAGCTCCGACTTATGGGGTGCACATCCTCACCGCTGATCTCAGCAAACTCTTCGAGCAGTTCTCTCTGTCTTGCATTGAGATGGGTGGGCGTCTCCGCCTGAATCGTGACAAGCTGGTCCCCAGGTCTGTAGCCGTGCAAACTGGGAAACCCCTTGCCTTTCAGAGTGATGACACTGCCGCTTTGGGTCCCCGGTTTAATCTCTACCGTCTCTTTGCCGTGGAGCGTGGGGACTTCGATCACGCCGCCGAGCGCTGCCTGAGTAAAACTGATGGGAACATCACAGAGGATATTATTCCCTTCCCGTGAAAAAATCTCATGGTCCTTCACCCGGATGACCACATACAGGTCGCCCCTGGGGCCGTTATTCAACCCGGCTTCGCCTTCTCCGCTCAACCGAAGCCTCGTACCGGTCTCCACCCCGGGAGGAATCTTCACGGTAATCGTCCGGGTTATCCTGACCTGCCCGTTTCCCCGGCATGTCTTGCAAGGGTGTGTAATGATCTCGCCCTCGCCTTTGCATTGATTGCAGGCGCGGCTGATGCTGAAAAAACCCTGCTGGTAACGCACCTGTCCGAGCCCCTTGCAGGTCGGGCATCGCTCAGGAGCATGGCCTTTCTCACCCCGGCGGCCCCGGCAATCCCCGCAGGTCTCCATCCTCGGGATCTCCACCTCGGTCTGGAGGCCCATAGCCGCATTTTCAAAACTGATTTCAAAATTGTATCGCAGATCCGCACCCCTCTGCGGCCTCCTCTGGCGGGCCTCTGAACTCCCCCCGAAGAAATCATTGAAAATGTCTCCGAAGATATCCCCTAAACCGCCAAACCCTTCTGTCCGGAACCCGGCAGGGCCGTTTGAACTCATGGTATGTCCGAACTGATCGTACGTCGCCCGATTCTGCGGATCTGAAAGAACCTCGTAGGCCTCACTGATCTCTTTAAAGCGCCCTTCGGCTTCCTTGTCATCCGGGTTTTTATCCGGATGATATTTCATGGCAAGGCGGCGATACGCCTTCTTGATCTCTACATCTGAAGCGTTGGGGTGCGTCTCCAGAACCTCATAATAATCTTTTTTTCTGTCCATAGTCATACTTCACGATTGCCCTTGTCTTCGTCCGGATCAATCTCGTAGACCCGGCCATCAGAGGTTTGAGGGTCCTGATAGATCTGCTCAGCAAACTTGTAGGACCGCTTCTTCAGTTCATCACTGGCTTGCCTGATTGCAGCAACATCATCCCCAAGCAAGGCACGACGCGCCGTCTGCAGGCCATCTTCAATGGAGGCAAGATCAGAAGGGTCTATCTTATCCCGGTATTCCCTGAGTGTCTTTTCCGTATTGTAAACCAGGGCATCGCAGAGGTTCCTCGCATCGGCCGTTTCTCTTTGCTTGATGTCCTCCTTCCGGTGCAATTCCGAAGCCTGGACCATCTTTTTAATCTCTTCTTCGGACAGCCCGCTTGACGCTGTGATCTTGATGGATTGTTCCTTGCCTGTCCCTTTGTCGCGGGCCGATACATGGACAATCCCATTGGCATCGATATCAAAGGTCACTTCGATCTGCGGTATACCTCTCGGCGCAGGAGGAATCCCAACCAGTTCGAATCTCCCCAAAGACTTGTTGCCCTGTGCCATCTCCCGCTCGCCCTGCAGGACATGCACGCTGACTGCCGGTTGATTATCGGATGCCGTTGAGAAGGCCTGGCTCTTCCTCGTCGGTATCGTGGTGTTCCGTTCGATCAGTCTTGTGCAAACCCCGCCCACGGTTTCGATCCCGAGAGAGAGCGGCGTCACATCAAGAAGGAGCACATCTTCCACAATCCCCTTGAGAACCCCCCCCTGTATGGCTGCTCCCATGGCCACAACCTCATCCGGGTTTACTCCTTTGTGAGGCTTCCTTCCGAAGATCTTTTCCACGGTTTTCTGCACCATCGGCATACGGGTCTGCCCGCCGACCAGGACAACCTCATGAATATCCGTTATGGCAATCCCGGCATCTTCAATGGCCTGTTTGCATGGTCCGATGGTCTTCTCTACCAGATCCTCGACCAGTGACTCCAGTTTCGCCCGGGTCATTTTGATATTAAGGTGTTTGGGCCCGCTCGAGTCGGCTGTGATAAATGGAAGGTTGATGTCCGTCTCCATGGCCGTAGAAAGCTCAATCTTGGCCTTCTCCGCCCCTTCCTTGAGTCGCTGCAATGCCATTTTATCCTTTCTCAGGTCAAACCCCTGGTCTCTCTTGAACTCGGAGGCCAGGTAATCGATGACCCTTTGATCAAAATCTTCTCCTCCCAGGTAGGTATCTCCGTTGGTGGATTTGACTTCCAGAACGCCTTCCCTGATCTCAAGTATTGAAATATCGAAGGTCCCCCCTCCCAAATCATAGACAGCGACCAGTTCATCCCGCTTCCTGTCCAGGCCATACGCCAATGCTGCCGCAGTAGGCTCGTTGATGATCCGCAGGACCTCAAGACCGGCGATCCTCCCCGCATCCTTGGTGGCCTGCCTCTGACTGTCGTTGAAGTACGCCGGAACCGTGATCACCGCCTCGGTGATCTCTTCCCCGAAATAATCTTCTGCCGTCTGCTTCATCTTCTGAAGGATCATTGCGGCGATCTCGGGTGTGCTGTAATCCTTGCCCCGGATGGAAACCAGGACATCTCCCCTCGGCGACTCCTTCAGCAGGAAAGGAAGGTTCTCCATGGCCTTGCTGACTTCAGGGGACCCGAACTGCCGGCCTATGAACCGCTTCACGGAAAATACCGTATTCTCAGGGTTGGTGACGGCCTGACGTTTGGCCACCTGCCCGACCAGCCGTTCGCCTTGTTCAGTAAAGGCGATCATCGACGGTGTGGTGCGGTTCCCCTCGGAGTTCTCAATCACCTTGGGGTCCTTACCATCCAGAACGGATACACATGAATTGGTGGTACCGAGATCTACGCCGATCACTCTGCCCATATAACACTTACTCCGAAGATAGGGTGATCCTCATCACCTTGATTTTTGAAAGTCACTCTTCACCATTCATGCCTGACTCAGCATTCTTATTGGACCTTTTGGAGACCTTGACCATGGCCGGCCTGATCAGCCTATCCTTGAGGACGTATCCCTTCTGGAATTCCTCGATCACCATGTTTTCTTCACGATCGTCCACCACTTCATGGATCACCGCATCATGAAGACGGGGGTCAAAATGTTCACCCATGGCCTTCATTTCCCTTAAGCCGTGTTTCTCCAGAATATCCTTGAACAGTTTAAGGACCATCTCCACGCCCAGGGCAATACCTTTGGCCTGCTCATCATTCCTGGCCTGTTCAGCCGCCCGCTCCAGATTGTCCAACACGACGAGAAGATCCTTGATCATGCCTTCGTTGGCGTACTTGATGAATTCCGATTTCTCTTTATCCATCCTTTTTTTGTAATTCTCAAATTCAGCGTAGACCCGTAAAAACTTGTCGTAATTCTCTTTGGCCTTCTGCTCGGCGAGCTGAAGTGCTCCCTGCTCCCCGACCGGGCCTTCAGTCTCAGCCCCTGCGGTCTCAGCGGATTGCACTGAGGGTTCCTCAATATTCTTTTCTCCCGGTTGGGTCTCTTCCTCTTCTTCGTCGAATGAGTCCATGTTTTCATGAGACATGTTATATCTATCTCCTCCTGATCTTAAAATAACCGGGGAAGTAAACGTTAGCGCAGGCCAACACGACTAACAACTTATGAATTGGCTGAGAAGTTGGGATGTACAATCTACAACCGAAATCACCTTGGAATAATCCATGCGCTTGGGACCGATGACACCCAGCGTTCCGACGACCTTGTCTTTGTATTTATAATTGGCTGTAACCAGACTGCAGTCCTCCAGTATCCTCAAAGGGTTCTCAGAACCGATGTAGACCATCACCCCTTCTGAATCCATGCTCCAGTCCAGAAGCTGTACGAGCATGGATTTCCTTTCAAAAGCCTGCAATATCCTCTTGATCCTCTTAAGATCCGAGAACCCAGGGAGGTCAAGGATATTGTACGTCCCCTCCAGATATATCTGGCCCTGGGGTTCCAGAAGTTCGGAGGATTCATCCGTCAGAAAGATTTTCTTCAATAGACCCTGATAGAGATGCATATCCGCTGCCATCTTCCGGACGATCCGTTCCCGGACTTGCTCAAGGGTAAGACCGCAGAGCTCTTCGTTGGCGTAAGAGGTCAGTTCATTGAGGTCATCCTGGGACAGATCCATGTCCGTTGAGATCAACCGGCTGTGAACAAATCCGGACTGGGAAACAAGAATGAGCAGGATTCCATGCTCTGCCAGACGGATGAACTCCATATGGTTGTAGGTTACATGGGTGAGTTTCGGGGCCACCACCAGGCCGATGTATTGAGAAGCCTCTGACAGGATCTGTGAGGTCTCCTGGAACAGCGTATCCAGCTCTTTCTTCTGTTTGATGGAGACATAATGGCTGGCGACCTGGTCAATCACCTCGCTGGAAAGCCTGATATTTTCCATGAGATGGTTCACATAGAAACGATACCCTGTATCCGTGGGAATCCGCCCGGCTGATGCATGGGGCTGCGTGAGATATCCCATTTCATCAAGGTCTGCGAGGATATTCCGGACCGTTGCCGGACTCAGTTTGAGATCGGTCTTCTTGACCACGGTCCTCGACGCCACCGGTTCCCCTGTATTGATATAGCTGTGGACCAGGGAAAACAGAATCTGCTTGGTCCTCTGATTCAAATCCATATGACAACACCCTTGTCCTTGATTGCAGATATTTTATTCTACCCTTTCTAAACATCCTAAGTCAATTTTAGCACTCTCTGCTTTTAAGTGCCAATACTGTAACAACTCACGATTTTCATGTCAAGAAAAAAGAACCCGCAGCCATCCTGTGTGTTTTTTTATCTCATTGATTTTATATGCTTTTATTATGGGGCTTGGCGCAGGCGCCCTGAATCCTCATAACAGTCTTGTGGGAGGATCGACAATCTGATATGATCACCCGGCAGTATGTCATGGAGGACGATCTGATGCGAAAACCTGTGGTCGCGATCGTGGGACGACCCAACATGGGAAAATCCACACTCTTCAACCGCCTGATCCGGAGACGGAAGGCCCTTGTCGGAGATATGCCGGGAATTACCAGGGACAGGAATTATGCCGTGGCGGAATTCGATGAAATACCCTTTATTCTGGTCGACACCGGAGGCTTTGTGCCCGACTCACAGGACCCCATCCTAAAGCAGATGATGGAGCAGGTGCAGCTGGCCGTGGAAGAGGCGGACTGCATCCTCTTCATCCTGGATGTCAAAGAGGGATTGAATCCTATAGACCGGGAGATACATCAATTCCTTCGTACAAGGAATAAAGCGGTCTTCCACGTGGTCAACAAGGTGGACGGGGCCAAACAGGAAGGCGCAGTCTATGATTTTTATGAGCTCGGAGTGGACCGCCTCTTTTCAATCTCTGCCGAACACGGCATAGGGATCCACGATCTGATGGAAGAGGTGGTCCGGTCATTCCCCGGCGGAGAACCCGGAGGTGATGAAACCTTCACGAGGATCAGTGTCATCGGAAGGCCTAACGTCGGTAAATCCACGCTGATCAATGCCCTGATCGGCGAGAAGCGGCTGATCACAAGCGATGTCCCCGGGACCACCCGGGATACCATCGACACCTTCTTCGAGTATCAGGGGCAGCCTTACAGCCTCATCGACACAGCCGGGATCCGGCAGAAATCCAAAATCACCCACCGAGTTGAAACCTACAGCGTCATCATGGTCCTGAAGAGCATCGAGAGATCGGACATCTGCCTGATCCTCATCGATGCGGCCAAGGGGGTCACCGAACAGGACCTCAGGGTGGCCGGCCTGGCCCATGAAGCCAGCAAGGCCTCGATCCTGCTGGTGAACAAATGGGACCTTGTAAAGAAGGAGATCGATCAGAAGCAATTCCTGGATGACCTACGGTTCAAACTCAAGTTCATGGACTATGCCCCGGTCCTTTTTGTCTCGGCCCTGACAGGAGAACAATTGAAAAGAATCTTCCCCGTCATTGAAGAGATCAAAAGGTCCTATTACCGGCGGGTCACTACGGCCAAAGTAAACCAGGCATTGCAGGAAGCGGTTACCACACACGAGCCCCCTTACTACAGGAGATCCAGAATCAAGTTTTTTTACGGTACCCAGATCGAAGTGGCGCCGCCGACCTTTGTCCTCTTCGTCAATGCGCCCGCCGGAGTACATTTCTCCTACCGGCGTTATATTTCCAACCAGATCCGCAGCCATTTGGACTTCCCGCATGTACCGATCCGGGTCTTTCTGAAAAAGAGAAAATAACCATTTAATGGAAATTAAAGATAAAGAATCAAAAATCAAAATGACAGAGTAAAAATCAAAAATATTCAAAACGGATTCTGAGATTGACTCTTTTGTGGACCGAGTTTATTGACGTGCGATAGAAGGCGGGCGGATTTCCCAGAGTCATTGTCAATCGGGTGCTTCGGTGTGTTGCATATTGGCGAACTGAAGTCTTAAATACAAGGCAGGCTTTCTAAAAGAGGCCTCGCTATTTTTATATTTTGATTTGTCATTTTGATTTTTTATCTTTGATCTTTGATTCCTGAGGTGTGCAGGAAATAAATTGATTTCCAATTTTTGCGTTGTTCAACTTAAACACGAAAGAGGGATAATAAGTTATGCCTTGAGCACACTTCGGATGATGCCTGGATCCACGTCGTCCCGGACCACGGCCTTGCCGATCCTTTCAGGGAGGACAAAACGGGCCTTCCCATCCCTGACCTTCTTGTCGTGGGAAAGGATTCGGATCACTTCCTCAGGATCCAGTTCAGGCAGTGCTGTCGGGAGCCCGATCATGGCTAAGAGCCTCTCCAGACGGACAACCATGTCCTGATCGCAGAGCTTCATGGCATGCGAGATCCTGGCAGCTGCCACCATGCCTATGGACACGGCCTCACCATGGACGTAACGGGTATATCCGGTCAGGGACTCTATAGCGTGACCAAGGGTATGGCCGAAATTCAGGATCGCCCGTCTTCCGGACTCTCTCTCGTCCTCTTCCACGATCGACGCCTTGGCCGCGCAGGAGGATCGGACCACCTCGGCCATGGCATCATGTTCCTGTTCCAGAATTTCCCGGACGTGTGACTCCACAAAGGAAAAGAAACCGGAATCGAGGATCACCCCGTATTTCACCACCTCAGCCATGCCCGCAAACAACTCCTTGGCCGGAAGGGTCTTCAGCTGATTCAGGTCGCAGATGACCAGCCTCGGCTGATAAAATGCGCCGATGAGGTTCTTGCCTTTGGGGTGGTCCACACCGGTCTTGCCGCCGATGGCGCTGTCCACCTGCGCCAGGAGGGTGGTGGGGATATTGACGAAATGGATACCGCGCATATAGGTGGCCGCCGCGAATCCGGCCAGGTCACCGATCACCCCTCCCCCCAGGGCCACAACCGTGGACGTCCGGTCCATATTAAAATCCACCAGGGCGTCATAAAGTTTTTCGGCTGTGGCAAGGGACTTATGGACTTCTCCATCCGGAATCTCAACCATCCGCACGCGAAATCCGCTCTTCTGAAGTGTCTCCTCGACAAGATCCCCGCAGATCGGCCGCACCACCGAATTGGTGACCACGGCGATCCTTGATCCAAGACCCAGGGGCTTCAATGCCTCTCCGGCACCGGAGAGGATCCCGGAACCGATCAGGATATCATAGCCCCGTTCTCCGAGATGGACGGTCATTTTTTCCATAAGGCAGTCCTCAATACTCCCAAACGGTCTTCAAATAACCCTCGTAGTTCCGTTTCATCTCGGAAAGCGAATCCCCGCCGAACTTATCGACCATGGCCCGGGCCAGTTCAAAGGCCACCACGGCCTCGGCGATCACCCCGGCTGCTGGAACGGCACAGACATCGGAGCGTTCCACGCTGGCCCTGAAGGGGCGTTTAGTCATAATATCCACGGAGCGGAGCGGCTTTCTCAGGGTCGGGATCGGTTTCATGACCGCCCGTATCACAATGTCTTCTCCATTGCTCATCCCCCCTTCGATGCCGCCGGCCCGGTTGGTTTTCCGATAAAATCCCCCGGCTTTGGAATAGAAAATCTCATCATGGACTTCAGAGCCTGAACACCGTGCAGCCTCGAAACCGATCCCGATCTCCACGCCCTTGACGGCCTGGATCGACATGACCGCTCCTGCGAGACAGGCATTGAGTTTGCGGTCATAATGGACATGACTTCCAAGGCCCACAGGAATCCCTGATGCAATGACCTCAAAGACCCCGCCCAGGGTATCCCCCTCTCCGGCTGCGCGGTCGATTCTCTTTTTCATGGCATGGGACGCCCTAAGATCCGCACAGCGAAGGTCCGATTTTTCAGAAAGTGTCCGGATCTTTCCCACGGTAAGGGGGCCATGCCCTTTGCCCTTCACGCCGCCGATCTCAACCACATGGCTGATGAGATCGATGCCGAAAGCGTGGAGCAGCCTCCTGGCCACAGCACCCACGGCCACGCGCGCGGCAGTCTCTCTTGCAGAGGACCTCTCCAGGATATTCCTCAGGTCGCGTTGGGCATATTTGATCCCGCCGGAAAGATCTGCATGACCGGGCCTGGGCCGGTAGACCTCCCTCCCCTCCTCTTTGACCTCGGGATCTTCGGACATGATCTGCTCCCAGTTCACCCAGTCGCGATTCCTGATGAAGATGGTGACGGGACTGCCAAGGGTCTCTCCGGACCGGACCCCGGAGAGGATCTCCACCCGGTCCTGCTCGATCTGCATCCTTGCACCCCGGCCGTAACCGGTCTGTCTTCTGGCCAACTCCCGATTGATATGGTCAGCCAGAATTGAAAGCCCGGCCGGCAGACCTTCCAGAATGGCGGTCAGACCCTTCCCGTGAGATTCTCCGGATGTCATGTAACGCAACATAATTTTTTTATTTTATTAGAAAAAAGAGAGGAAGTAAATATAAAGATTGGGGAAAATCAAAAAAAAGCTCCCCATCCCAATGGATGGGGAGCAGAATATCCATCCCCTAACGAATGATCTTGGGGGTGATAAAAACAAGAAGTTCCTTTTTATCTTCTTTAGTCTTGTCATACCGGAAGAGCTTTCCAATGTAGGGAAGATCCATCAGACCCGGAATCCCGTTCGCGACCTTGCTTTTCTCAACCACATAAATGCCGCCGATTACGGTCGTTTCTCCATCATTGAGAAGGACCGACGTCTCTGCCTTATTCCTGGTAATGGCCGGTTGTCCCTGCACCGTGGTTTCAAAATTCGGGGCATCCCGGTGTGTCTCCAATTCCAGAAGAATCGTATTTTCTGCGGTCACATGAGGAGTCACAATCAACTGCAGATTGGCTTCCACAAACTGGACCTGCGTGCCATTCTGCGAGATGGAGAGATAAGGGATGTCCTCACCCTGGATGATATTGGCCTTTTTATTGTCCACGGTCATAACCCTCGGTGCAGAGATGACCTTGGCAAGATTCTGCGCCTCCGCAGCGGAAAGCCGGACGTCAAGTGCAGAGGTACTGCCGCTCGTAAATTTTGCCAGGTTGAATCCGATGGCCCCGGGGTTGGCCAGGACATCCGTGGCAGGGAGATTGACATTAAATTGATTCAAAAGCTGAGGATCATCAGCTACTACACCCGGTAAACTTAAAAAAGAATTTGGACTTGTGTTCCCACCAAAAATATTGTTATAGGTACTTCCATCCCGTTTCCCCCGGATGATCCCCCACTGTATCCCGAACTCCTTGGCAAAGGTATCTGTGGCCTCCACGATCCTGGCCTCGATCAGAACCTGGGGAATCCGCGTATCCAGCCTTTTAATCAGGATTTCAATCTGCTCGACGTTTCTCTTGATATCATTAATGATCAGGGTGTTGGTCCGCTCATCGATGTCGATCTTCCCGCGTTCAGAGAGGATGTTTTTGATCAGTTCCGATTCCTTGATGGTCTTGATATCGGAATAGTTGACAGGGATGATCCGTGTAGTCATGGGTTCAACCTTGTCGCTGGCTTTGGTGGCGGCCAGCCGTTTGTTGGCTTCGTCCGTAATGGTCTCGGACTTGGCCACCCGTATGATATCTCCCATACGGACCTTGTCCAGACCGTTGGTCATTAAAACGATGTCAAGGGCCTGATCCCATGGAATGTTTTTGAGATTCACCGTAATCTTGCCTGATACATCCGATCCGAAAACGATGTTTACACCGCCGACGTCGGCAAGGAGTCTGAGCACATTGACCACGTCCGCATCCTGAAGGTCGAGGGAGATTTTCTTCCCTGTGTAAGACTCTTTCTCCACGGGCTTTGCCATAGAAGTATAGATGCTTTCAACATTGACCTGTTTTTCTACGGTGGGAGCTTGGATCTCGGTTCCGCCGGTCTCTTTTTGCTCCATGCCCTGAATGAGGCTTCCGATGTCATCCTCGGCCGCTACCTCAAGAAACGGTAGAGCGTACAGCACCGATGACAAAAGCAAGCATAAGATTATCCTGAATTTTTGGGAGATCATCTACTTCCCTCCTCTTTCTTCTTTAATGTGAGGACTGCTTCGGTGACCTCAATCTGCCCTAAAAAATTTGTCTTCTTTTCCTTCACCACAATTTTGTCCTCAAGAATCTTTTCAACAAACCCTTCGTTCTTTCCAAGCTGTATGCCCTCTCGCAGGAAATAACCCCTTCCATCCAGGGTTTGAATCAATGCCATGTTCCCCTGCGAATCCTTGATGATGCCGACCAGCTTCACTTCAGACACATCCACTTTCTGCAAGGGAGTCAGTTCGTCCTGGGTTTCTTCCCTTTGCCCCCCTCCCTTAATCAAGGAGATGAAAGGATCCCGGCGCTCACCCGGAATATAGGTATACGTATCTTTTGGAGGAAGTTCTTCCTGGATCGATTTCCCTTCAGACCCCAACGCTATCTTTTCCTTGGGCTCATCCGCCGTCTGAGCGGCTGCCGGCAGCCACGAGGCCAAAATAAAAATAGAACCGGCGATGAGTCTTATACCTTTTTTAAAAATTTGGTTCTTCATCTATCAGACCTCTTATCCACCCTCACCCGGCTGTTTTGGCCCTTTTTGATCCGGCTTGTTTTTTCCCGTAGCATTCATTTCTTCCAGGCTCATGGCACTGAATGTCTTGGCCACACACTTGGTCAGTATCCCTCTGCCCTCTTTGGTATTCGACATGGAAAGGTCCGTGATATTAACGATCCTGGACAGTTTGCTGACCTTGTCAAAAAAGATACCCACATCGTGATACCCGCCGATCACCTCGATCTCAACCGGAATTTCATAATAGAGATTCGATGGGCTTTTGACCTTGGCGCCCGGCTTCCAGAGCTGGATATCCAGACCCGATTGCTGGCCGAGTAGTGAAACCTGCTTGAGAAGGTCGGTAACCTCGCTGCTTGAAGGAAACTTCTGCTGCACCTCTAAAAGCTTCTGCTGCAACTCTGCGTTCTTGGAGATGAGCATATCCTTCATTTCGGCCAGGCTCTGGTTCACGATAATATCTTTTTCCAGATCCGCTATTTTTTTATTCAGTGTTTCGATCTCATTGTAATGGTTCCGGAAAGGGTACCCGAAAAAAAGCCCGATCACTGCAACAAAGATGAAGGCAACCATAGCGATCCTCTGCTGTTTCGGAATCTTCTCGATCGCTCCCAGATCCATCACATCTTATCCTTTCTTCAGGCGTTATTTCTTGGGAACCGACATGTTTGCACTTAACTTATACGCATACACCCGTACATCTTTTTTGTCAGAAAGCTTGGACTCCAGCAATTGAACGTTCTGGAAATATGGGGATCTTTTAAGATTATTGACAAAGTCCACAATGGCAATGTTGGCGAATGCGGATCCGGAGACCGTGATCACATTCCCTTTCAAGGTCATGGATTCGAACCAGATCTTGTCGGGCAGATTTACGCTCAGTTCGTCCAGGATATGCACGGGACCGCTTTGTTGTGCCTCGAGATCTTTGATAATATTGATCTTCTGCTCGTAGAGTTCCTTATCTTTCTTGAACTGCTCAACCTCGGTCACAACCTTTTTGATCTGGTCAAGTTTCTGTTGCTTCTCGTTTTTCCTGGCAGTCAAACTTTCCATGGTTTTGCTCTGCCACATCCAAACTAGGCCGAGTACGACGATGATAAAGACGAAGATCAATCCTGAGAGCAGGAGTTCCTGTCTAATCCCCAGTTCTCTGCGAAGCTTTTTGGTAGGCAGCAGATTGATCCTGATCATTTGTCGTCTGCCCTTCTCAAGGCCATACCGATGCCCACGGCCGCGGTCGGAGCAACCTCCTTGATGAAATCCATGTCAAACGTCCCTTCCACAATCTCTATATTCTGAAAAGGATTGACAACCCCGACTTCAATGCCGATCTGCTTGGCAAGAAATTCCCGGAACCCTTTGAGCTTAGCGCATCCACCGCTGATCATGACCCTTGCGATCTGGTCTTTTGCTGCGGATGCAGTGGCCCGGTAAAAATCAAAGGAACGGAGGATCTCGGATGCAATATCATTAGAAACGGACTCTAAAATCGGCACCACATCCTGGAACTTGACCTCTTCGATGTCCTGCCCTTTCTTGACCTTCTCTGCATCCTCATAGCTGACGCCGAACTCTTTCTGGATCGCTTCGGTGAACTGATTCCCGCCTATGGATATGTCCCTGGTAAAGGCAGGCATGCCATCCGACAGGACATTGATATTCATCAGTCCGGCTCCGATATCGATCAAGGCCACAGATTCATCCTTGTTCAATTCGTAATTGATCTCATACATATTCTCCAGAGCGAAGACATCCACGTCCACGACCACAGGATTCAGTCCCGCCTCCCTGGCCAGGGAGGTATATTCATTAATCTTGTCTTTTTTCACCGCCACCAGAAGAACTTCCATCTGCCGCTTGCCTTCCTCCCCCACAGGCCTCAGGATCTGGAAATCAATATTGACATCCTCAATGTCAAAGGGAATGTATTGTTCGGCCTCCCACTGGATCGACTCATCCAGTTCTTCTACGGTCATCTCAGGAAGATTGATCTTTTTCACAATAACTGAAATCCCGGAGACCGAGAGGGCTACATCTTTGCAGGAGATATTGTTTTCCAGGAAAATATCACGTATGGTGGAAATGACCCTTTCGGCGTCCATGATCGTGCCATCGACGATGATTTCAGGATCAAGCGGTTTCATGGCTGCATGGATAAGCTGATACCCGCCGCCCGAGTCTTTGAGTTGGAACACCTTGACTGAACTGGTCCCGATATCTAACCCTACAAGTTGTTTCGGCTTCGAGAACAGCATCTTCTTCTCCAGAACG
>CAKKPE010000027.1 GCA_919901565.1 bacterium | reverse complement strand
TTGAGCGGTTCACACGGTTTCAAACCCCCGGCTTTGCCGGGGGTAAAGTGATTATTTTAATCCCTTCTCATAGTTGAAAAGCAATCTGATAACACACAAAAAAACCGCCTTTCGTTTCTAACCTTATTGAAACAATCGGCGGTACGTTCCATGCAATTCCCCTACGGATTACTGGTTTAGAACCGGATGTTACGAAAATTATTTTTTCTGTTATGGAATGCGATGATCTCCACACTTCAATGAATTTTTTATGCTGAATATATTCTTTCATATCATCCCAAAAATATTGTGTCAAGAGAATTATATTTGACATATAAAAATTGACTTTATAAGCAATTCGGCTGAGTTCTGTTTTCGGAAGTGGACCGAGTAAAAGATGGGCAGGCCGGAAAAATATTCTGTTGTTGAATTTTGAAATGGGAATTAAGAACCGTCCCGCGTTGATGCGTTGGGCGATAATCATCATAAATGATCCTGGCCTCCGGTAGCCGGTTCAAGCGGTCTGGAAATCAAATAAGATCTGAGAAAAGTGTTTGATCCCTCCCGCCTTTATCCCACTCCGGATACAAGAGAAAGGGTTTGGGGAAATTCCGGTGAACCATGTCTTTTCAATGGGTTTCTCAAGAATCTTTTCTTGTA
Source organism: bacterium (assembly GCA_919901565.1). Classification (GTDB taxonomy): domain Bacteria; phylum CG2-30-53-67; class CG2-30-53-67; order CG2-30-53-67; family CG2-30-53-67; genus CG2-30-53-67. Next base: position 17,302 of record CAKKPE010000027.1, on the reverse strand, counting down.
AATTCATGAGAGGTAGGCTATAGTCGTTTTATTTCCGCAGCAGGGACGGAGCGACCAAAATAGACCGGGAACAGGAGGAATACGAAGAGATGGAAAAGGAGAATCTGGACCAATTGTGTATCAACACCATCCGCATGCTGGCCGTGGACGGCGTGGAAAAGGCCAAGTCGGGCCATCCGGGCATGCCCATGGGGGATGCGCCCATGGCCTATGTGCTCTGGACCCAATATTTGAAGCATAATCCCAAGAATCCCCGCTGGCCCAACCGGGACCGCTTCGTCCTTTCCGCCGGACACGGATCCATGCTCCTTTACTCCCTGCTGTTTCTTACCGAGTATCCCATCTCCATCGATGACCTCAAACAATTCAGGCAGTGGGAGAGCCCCACGGCCGGCCATCCCGAATACAGCCCTGAACACGGGATCGAGACCACCACGGGACCGCTCGGGCAGGGGTTCGGAACCGGCGTGGGCATGGCCATGGCCCAGGCCTATTTGGCACAGTATTTCAACCGGCCGGGGTTTGATCTGGTCGATTACCATATCTATGCCATCGTGAGCGACGGGGACATGATGGAAGGGATCTCCTCAGAGGCGGCGTCTCTGGCCGGGCACCTGGGGCTGGGAAAGATCATCTATCTCTATTCGGACAATAAGATCTCCATCGAGGGGTCCACGGATATAGCATTTACCGAGGACGTGGGCAAGCGCTTTGAGGCCTACCGCTGGCATGTGCAGCATGTGGACGGTAACAATCTGGAACAGGTCGGGCAAGCCATTCATGCCGCCCGGCAGGAGACGGCCCGGCCTTCGCTCATTATTTCCCGTACGCATATCGGATTCGGAAGTCCGCACAAGCAGGACACGGCCGACGTGCACGGTTCACCGCTCGGGCCCGAAGAAACCAATCTGACCAAGAAAAACCTGGGTTGGCCCCTGGAGCCGGCTTTTTATGTCCCTGATGAGGCACTCGATCATTTCAGGGAGGCCCTTGCCAGAGGCAAAGACGCGGAAAAACAATGGCAGGAAATCCATGCGTCCTATTCCGAAAAGTATCCTGAACTGGCTACGGAGTGGGACCGGCTGCAAAAAGGGGAGCTTCCGCCTTCATGGGAAGAAGCCGTCCCGGTCTTCGAACCCAAGGATGGGCCCATGGCCACCCGCAGTGCCTCGGGCAAGGTGCTGAACGCCGTGGCCGGGAAACTCCCCATGCTCATCGGCGGGTCTGCGGACCTCTCGCCGTCCAACAACACCCATCTCAAAGGTTTTGGGGATTTCAGCATGGAATCCCGTGAGAGGAACATCCATTTCGGTGTCCGGGAACATGCCATGGGCGCCATCCTCAACGGTATGGCCCTTACCGGGCTGATCCCTTACGGCGGGACCTTCCTGGTCTTTTCGGATTACATGAAGCCGTCGATCCGTCTCGCGGCCCTGATGGGGCAGCGTGTGATCTATGTATTTACGCACGACTCCATCGGACTGGGCGAGGACGGTCCCACGCACCAGCCCGTGGAGCATCTTCCCGCTCTCAGGGCCATCCCGAACATCACGGTGATCCGCCCTGCAGACGCCAATGAAACGGCCTGGGCCTGGAGGGTTGCGCTTTCGCACAAACAAGGGCCAGTGGCCCTGATCCTCACACGCCAGAACCTTCCGGTCATGGACCGCAGCCGATATGCCCCGGCAGAAGGGCTCACGCGGGGCGCCTATGTACTGGCCGATGCCAAAAATGGAAAGCCCGGCCTGCTGATCCTTGCTACGGGTTCAGAGGTCTCGATCGCACTTGAGGCCTATGAAAAGCTCACGGCCGAGGGCGCGGCGGTCCGGCTTGTCTCCATGCCGAGCTGGGAGCTCTTCGAAAAGCAGACGGCTGCGTATAAGGAAGAGGTGCTCCCGTCCGGTGTGCGGGCGAGGCTTGCCGTGGAGACGGCTTCTCCCATGGGTTGGCACAAATATGCAGGAGATGGAGGAGAGATCATCGGGATCACACGCTTTGGGGCCTCGGCGCCTGCCAAGGTCATCATGGGAAAACTCGGCTTTACCACGGATAATATAATGGCCCAGGCCAGGAAACTCCTGGGCAAGGGCTAACCCCCATTCCTGCAATGGCATGTGTTGAAGTTTTTGCTGAGAGCTGAGCGCTGACAGCTTTATTAAAGGAGGTAATTCCATGCAGATCGGAATGGTCGGCCTTGGCCGTATGGGCATGAACATGGCCAGGCGGCTCGTACAGGACGGGCATGAAGTGGTGGGTTACGATCGCGCCCGTGAACCGGTGGAGGAAGCCGGGACCTACGGAATCAAAGGAGCGTATACCCTTCCTGATCTGGTGAAGGCCCTTGTTCAGCCGAGAGTGGTCTGGATCATGGTTCCGGCCGGCAAACCCGTGGATGAGATGATCACATCCCTTGCGGATCTGCTCTCCAAAGGAGACATCGTGATTGACGGCGGGAACAGTTTCTACAAGGATGACCTCCGGCATGCCGGGCAGCTCGGTGTAAAAAATATCCATTACCTGGACGCCGGTGTGAGCGGCGGGATCTGGGGCCTTGAGAAGGGGTACTGCATGATGATCGGGGGGGGAACAAAGACCTTTGAGTACCTGAAACCCGTGTTCAAGACACTGGCCCCGGAGAGCGGCTATCTGTACTGCGGCCCCACAGGTGCCGGGCATTTCGTGAAGATGGTCCACAACGGGATCGAATACGGCATGATGGCCGCCTACGGAGAAGGGTTCGAGATCCTCAAGGCCTCGCCCTACGGTGAGCATCTCGACTTCGGCAAGATCTCGGATCTATGGAATCACGGAAGCGTGGTGCGCTCCTGGCTCCTTGAACTCATCGCGGATGCATTCTCAAAGGATCCGGAGCTTTCCGACATTACAGGATATGTGGAAGACTCGGGTGAAGGGAGATGGACCGTACAGCAGGCCGTGGAGTCCGGTGTTCAGGCCCCGGTGATTGCGCTTTCACTCTTCAGAAGATTCCGGTCCCGCCAGGAGGACTCTTTCGGGGACCGGGTTATCGCGGCGCTCCGTAAAGAATTCGGAGGTCATGCCGTTCGCCGCACCGGCGGCAAGGTGCGATCGGTTTCAGCCGGGGCTGGTCAAGTCAAACCGGCAAGTGCAGAACCCATTGGCCACAAAGACACGAAGTCACGAAGAAAATCATAAAAATATTATTTCAATAACTTTCTAATAGTTTATTGAGAACTGTATTGGCAATGTTCTATATCTATCGAGCCCCCTCACCTTTATCCCGTTAGAAGTCTAAAGGCATATTAAAAAACTTCTAACGGGGTTTATCCTCTCCCCCTTCAAAGGGGGGGAGGGTGAGGGGGATAATCAGCGGTGCATGCAGGGTATTTTTATTACAGTAATCTTTCTTCGTGTCTTGGTGCATTAGTGGCCCTATTCGTAAATACGGCGGCATTTGAGTGCCGTAGGGTGGCCTCCTCGGCGTTCCGCTCCTTGTGACGTACCTCAGGGGGTACGTCTCAGTCGCGCGCCTTGATGAGACCACCCTACGACCCTCTCGGTGCTTCACCATATTTACGAACAGGACCACTTGGTGGCAAATAAAGGTAGTGTATGGATTCTGAATCCGGGCCTTTAAAATCAGGAATGAATATCCGCACAAAGATCCGGATGGAAGAGCCCATGGAGGGAGGGGAGGTCTGTCCGGTTGAGCAGATACCGGATCCCTGCGCCCTGGTCATCTTCGGGGCCTCCGGGGATCTCACGCACAGGAAACTGATCCCCTCGTTTTACTATCTGTTCAGGAACAACCTACTTCCTGAGGACTTCATGATCCTCGGGACCGCCAGGACCGTGATGAGCCATGACCAATTCCGGGAATCCCTGAAGTCCGTAGTGAGTCAGGGCCGTTCGGGCCTGTTCGACGACGACACCTGGGCGGTCTTTTCAAAAAAGATTTTTTATCATCCCATGGATTACAGAGATTTAGCCTCCTTTCATATCCTGGGCCCGGTCCTGTCCGGGCTGGAACAGGCGCACAAGACCCGCAAGAACCGGATCTTCTATCTGGCCGTACCTCCTGTCCTGTATGCGGATATCTCCCGGAATCTCGGGGAGTCCGGACTTTCAGGCCAGGATGGAGTGTATACCCGGATCATTATCGAAAAGCCTTTTGGAAGGGATTTGCAAAGCGCCAGGGAACTCAATAAACATGTGCACCGGTATTTCAAAGAAGACCAGATCTTCCGGATCGATCATTACCTCGGCAAGGAGACGGTCCAGAACATCCTGATCTTCCGGTTCATGAACGCCATCTTCGAACCGATCTGGAACCGCCGTTATATCGATCATGTCCAGATCACGGCGGCAGAGACGCTTGGCGTAGAAAACCGGGCAGGCTACTATGAAACCGCCGGTGTGCTCCGGGACATGTTTCAGAACCATATGCTCCAGCTTCTGGCCCTGACCGCGATGGAGTCCCCTTCACGTTTTGATGCAGGGCAGGTCCAGGAAGAAAAGATCAAGGTACTCCGTTCTCTTAGACCCTTTCCCATGGACCGTCTGGAAGGGTCCCTTGTTCTGGGTCAGTACGGTCCGGGTGAGATCAACGGTGAGAAGGTGAAGGGGTACAGGGAAGAGCCCGGCGTGGACCCGGCATCCAACACCACCACCTTTGCAGCGGCCACATTCTTTGTGGACAACTGGCGCTGGCAGGGGGTCCCCTTTTACATCCGTTCGGGAAAGAGGATGCCCCGGAAGGTCAGCGAGATTGCGATCCAGTTTAAAAGGATTCCGCATCTGATGCTCCAGGCCGTGGAAGATAAATCCATTGCCCCCAATGTTCTGATTCTCAGCATACAGCCGGAAGAGAAAATTATGCTCTCCTTCCAAACCAAGATGCCCGGCTTCAAGTCGTGCCTCAGACAGGTGGTCATGGATTTCTCCTATAAAATAGACGGGGGAGCCCTTGCCCTGGATTCGTATGAGCGCGTGCTTTTGGACGGCATGCTCGGAGACCAGATGCTTTTTGTTCAGGAAGAAGGCGTTGAACTCACCTGGGCGCTGCTGACGCCTGTGATCGAGGCCATTGAGCAGGGAAGGGTCAAGGCCCGGTTCCCGAATTATGCGTCCGGCACCCCGGGGCCCGCAGAGGCGGACACCCTGCTCGATCACGAAGAGGACAGATGGCGGAAACTCTGAAATCAGGCCCATCACAAAAACGAAGCCTCCCATGATCAAGGATCACAGCCAGGTCAGAATCTTTCCTGATCTTTCAGCGCTCAGCCGTGAGGCGGCGGAATTCTTCACGGTCCTCTGCTCGGATGCGGTGAGGCAAAGAAAAAGGTTCACCGCGGTCCTCTCCGGAGGCTCCACGCCGCGAACACTTTATCAGGTCCTGGCCTCTTCGGACTTCAGGGAACGGATACCGTGGTCCTGCGTCCATCTCTTCTGGGGAGATGAACGGTGCGTGCCGCCTGAGCATCCGGATAGCAATTACAGAATGGCCCGCGAGGATCTCCTCTCCAGGATTACAATCCCTCCGGAGAATATTCACCGCATGCCCGGAGAGGCCGACCCGGTGCAGGGAGCGGAAATCTATGATAAAGAACTCCGGGAATTTTTCAAAGGCCCGAAGATCCCGGAGTTTGATATGATCATACTGGGCCTGGGCACGGACGGACATACGGCCTCGCTGTTTCCTTTGTCATCTGCACTGAAAGAATCCGGCCGTCTTGTCGTTCCGGTGTCGGTTCAAAACATCCTGCATCAACGTCTGACCCTCACCCTGCCGGTAATAAATCATGCCCGCAACATTCTCTTTCTGGTTGCAGGCAGAGAAAAGGCACGGGTCCTGGCCCAGGTATTGGACGAAAAGACCGACCCGGACCGAATCCCTGCGAGGGCGGTCCGGTCCGGGCGGGGAAAAGTTCTCTGGTTTGCGGATGAGGACGCGGCAAGTTTGTTGAAGAGGGATTGACTCCAATCAAGGTTTTGGGCTCGAAAATAAAATGGGGCCGCTCCCCTTGGCAGGAGGAGCGGCCCCATTTGCTGCATGGATTCCGCAGACTACCCTTTACTTTGAGGCCTCCACCCTGTCGCCAAGGATCTCATGGAGGTCCTTCTCCGCCGTTCCGATCGGCTTGATGTCAAAGTTCTTGACCAGAAAGTCCAGGATATTGGGCGTGATAAAGGCCGGCAGCGTGGGTCCGAGACGGATTCCCTTGATCCCCAAGGAGAGCAGTGAGAGGAGGATCACTACCGCCTTCTGCTCGTACCAGGAGAGGATCAGGGACAAGGGGAGATCGTTGACGCCGCAGTTGAAGGCGCCGGCCAGGGCTTGGGCGATCTTCACGGCAGAGTAGGCATCATTGCACTGGCCGATGTCAAGGAGTCTGGGGATGCCGCCGATGTCGCCCAGGTCCAGATGGTTGAACCGGAACTTGCCGCAGGCGAGCGTCAGGATGACCGTATCTTTGGGCGCCTTCTCAACAAATTCGGTATAGTAGTTTCTCCCGGGTTTGGAACCATCGCACCCGCCGACCAGGAAGAAGTGTTTGATGGCTCCGCTCTTCACTGCGTCGATCACCTTGTCGGCTATGCTCAGCACCGCATTCCTGGCGAAGCCGGTCATGAGTGTGCCCCCAACCTTATCCTCAAAGCCGCCGAGCTCTTTTGCTTTTTGAATCACTGCGCTGAAATCCCGGCCCTGAACATGGGTCACATCAGGCCAGGCCACGAGCCCGCAGGTAAAGACCCGGTCCTTGTACGAATCGCGGGGCTTCTGGATACAGTTGGTTGTAAAGAGAAAGGCGGCGGGCACACCATCGAACTCCTTCTGCTGGTTCTGCCATGCCGTGCCGAAATGTCCGGTCAGGTGCTTGTACTTCTTGAGCTCCGGATAGCCGTGGGCCGGAAGCATCTCGCCGTGGGTATAGATATTCACTCCGGTCCCCTGTGTCTGCTTGAGCAGTTCCTCCAGGTCCAGGAGGTCGTGGCCTGTTACAATGATGGCGGGCCCGGCCTTGCATCCCGTTGTAACCACGGTGGGTTCGGGGTGGCCGAAACGGGAGGTGTGGGCCTCGTCGAGGATTTCCATAGCGCGGATATTGACGGTGCCGCATTCCATGTTCAGCGTGACCAGGTCATCGATTCTGATATCCGGATTGTTCAACGCTGAGAGGGCCTTGTGAGTGAACGCAAAGATGGCATCATCCTCTCTGTCCAGCAGATAGGCATGGTCCGCATAGGCGGCCATCCCCTTGATCCCGTAAAGCAGGAGCTGCTGCAGCGAACGGACATCTTTGTTTGCCGGCGCCGTCAGAAGGCACGTTCCTTCCATCATCAAAGCCTCTTCAAGAAGCTCATTCACGGTCATTTTGGGTCTATACTTGGCTGTGCTCGGCCACTGGGTTTCATTGATCTTCCTGCCGGCGAGTTTTCCGGCTTCACGATAGAGATCGGCCGCTTTTTCTCGGATGCGGTTTCCCTCACGGATCCATTCGGCCAGACGGTCAGGGTCAAAATTCACATTGGTGACCGTGGTAAAGAGGGCTTCAATGGTGTACCGGTTGACCTCATCGTCCACTTTTCCAAGTTCCCTTGCCCGGTGGGCCAGATAGCCGATCCCTTTTAACTGACAGACCATCAGGTCCTGGAGTGCCGACACATCGGGTTGTTTCCCGCAAACCCCCACTTTGTCACATCCGAATCCCTTTGCCGCCTGTTCACATTGATCGCAAAACATATTCATTGCTGCCTCCTCAAAGATATTGATTTTTAGCGAGAAAAACCTCTAAGCCCGGATTGGCTCTTCATTTTCTTGCCTGACTATACACCCCTTTTCCTGAATAGTATGTAATATGGATCACAAAACATGAGAATAAAGAATCTTGATAAAGTTTATGGCCTCTGATACATTGATGAATTATGAAATCCGGAACTACCATTATTATCGGCGATAGCCGCAGGATGGAAGAGCTGAAAGACGAGGGTATACATCTTGTCATCACATCGCCTCCGTATTGGCAGCTGAAGGACTACGGTAACGGGAACCAGATAGGGTTCAACGATAGTTACGAAGACTACATAAATAACTTGAACCTCGTCTGGAAGGAGTGCTACCGGGTTCTGCACAAGGGCTGCCGGCTCTGTGTAAACATCGGAGACCAGTTTGCGCGGTCGGTCTATTATGGCAGATATAAAATTATCCCGATCCGTGAGGAGATCATCAAGTTCTGCGAGACCATCGGGTTCGATTACATGGGGGCCATCATCTGGCAGAAGGTGACGACATGCAATACGACCGGTGGGGCCTCGATTATGGGTTCTTTCCCTTATCCCCGGAACGGGATCATCAAACTGGACTATGAGTTCATACTGATCTTCAAGAAATTGGGCGAAGCTCCAAAAGTGAGCAGAGAAATCAAAGAGAAATCAAAACTCACCACCCAAGAGTGGAATGAATATTTTTACGGACACTGGAATTTTGCCGGTGAGAAGCAGGACAAGCACCTTGCCATGTTCCCGGAAGAGTTGCCAAAACGGCTCATCAGGATGTTCAGCTTTGTCGGTGATACGGTACTTGACCCTTTCCTGGGTAGCGGTACCACCTGCCTTGCAGCAATAAATCTTAACAGGAACTCTGTCGGATATGAGATCAACAAAAATTACCTATCTGTGATTAAAGAAAAGCTTGGAGCAGACGGCCTTTTTGACCATCTCGAACTTGTTTTACAGGAAGAAAAGCAGGTCGACTACAGGAAAGATATACTGAATCTCCCCTATGTTTTTAAAGACCCGGTGAAGTTCGATAAGAAGATCGATCCGAAGAAATTGCGGTTCGGGTCGAAGATAGACCATGCAGATCATCAGCGGGAGGCTTATTATTCTGTTAAGGAGATTATTAGTCCCGAGACGCTTGTTCTGGATAATGGGTTAAAAGTCAGGCTACTCGGCGTGAAAGAGGATAAGGAATTGAACGGAAAAGCGACTGCATTCTTAGCAGAGAAGCTGAAAGGTCAAAAGGTTTTTATGAAGTTCGACAAGGAAAAATACGATAAAGAAGGCAATTTATTATGCTATCTCTATCTGAAAAACAAGACATTCATAAACGCCCATATTATTAAAAGCAAGCTGTCTGATGTTGATACCTCTATGAATTACAGATATAAATCTAAATTTATGGGGATCAGGGAGAAAGCATAATGCCGAAGGAATGGATTATCAATCAGGCTAACATGAGGTGGGGACTTAACAGAAAGAGCAAGGTGGGAGCCGTATCAGATGAAATAAGAAAGTGTGCTCCTAAATCCATAAAGGAATGGGAAGAATATTATTTTAAAAATGTATATCCAAAAGAACATCTTAAAAATTTGGGTAGAATCTTATACACGAAAATTACCGAGGTATGTCAGGCTGAAATTGAAAGTGTTACTGAAGATGATTGCATCGATTTTGTTGTCAATCTTGTAATCAATAGAACTTACGATGGCTATCATTCAGAAATTCAAACCATCTATGGGCAATTACAGCATGTTTTGAATGTTAAGATAGAACCTGCACCTGATGAATGGGACAGAGGGTACAATGTTGATTTCTTTATTCAGATAAAAGATAAATATATTGGTTTACAAATAAAACCCGCCGGCTATGCTTACATTCCACAAATTATAAATGAATTAGAATTCCAGAAGAGGACTCATCAAAAATTTACAGAGAAATACGGGGGAAAAGTCTTTTACATTATTTCAATAAAACAAGACAAGAAAAAGATCATTCACAACCCCGAAATTATTGAGGAAATAAAAAAAGAGATAGAAAGATTGAGGAATGCCGAGTTATGACCTTTATAAAAATTTATAAATCATGAACTTTTTGATCTATCACTTTCCGGTTTCCGGGGTCACCACCTCGCTTCTGCTCCCTCCTGCGGTGGCTTTTGTCATCTCCTTTTTTGCTTCCATGGGTGGGGTTTCCGGGGCATTTCTGATTCTTCCCTTTCAGATGAGTGTCCTGCATTTTGTCAGCCCGTCCGTGAGCGCCACCAACTTTGTCTTCAACATCGTGGCCATCCCCAGCGGGGTCTACCTCTATATCAAAGAGAGGCGCATGGTCTGGCCGCTGACCTGGACGATTATTTTAGGGACGCTTCCCGGGATACTGATCGGCTATTTTGTCCGGGTCTATTTTCTCCCGAATCCAAGAGGGTTCAAGTTCTTTGTAGGCTGTGTGCTTCTGTATCTATCCGTCAGGCTTTTTCAGCAGGTGATTGCCAAAACGGGATCGCCATGGAAACCGAACCATGCCAATGGCGAGAAGGGTGACGTTCGCGGGTTTGCGGTCGGCAACATTTCCATATCCTGGAAAAAGACCGAATATGAATTTCAGGGAAGAAGATATTCCTTTGGGACACAGGCCATGTTGCTTCTCTCTTTTGTGGTCGGGATCATCGGCGGGGTTTACGGTGTGGGCGGCGGGGCCATCATCGCCCCCTTCTGCGTAGCGGTCTTCCACCTGCCGGTCTATACCGTGGCGGGCGCCTCGCTCATGGGGACGTTCCTCTCTTCCATTGCCGGGGTCGGTTTTTACAGTATGCTCCCGGGACCTCAGGGTCTCTCCACCTCGCCGGACTGGTTCCTCGGTGCGCTTTTCGGAGCGGGCGGTCTGGCCGGGATGTACCTGGGTGCGCGGCTCCAGAAGCATATGCCGGACAGGTTCATCAAGGCGCTGATCGGCGCTGCCACCCTCTTTGTGGCTCAGGGATACATCAGGCAGTTCTTTGTAAGCTGATGGCCAATTCATGTTCAGGATGATAATATGAAATATCTTTATCAAATGCCCGGTTCCGATTACTGATCACAAAGGTAAGACGATGCGCTCTTTCTCGATATAGGATAGGGATCAAGAGATAAAGTTTGTTAGTGTGAAATGCCATGGATGTTTTTATTGTCATCTTTTCAATATTGTTTTTTTTCACGGTCTTTCCGGCTGCGGCGATGGGTAATTCCTGCATAGGCTGTCACAGCAAGTTAGACCAGAAAATGGCGGGAGGCAAGGCTTTTTATAACTGGAAAGATTCGGTACATGACAAGGCCGGTGTGACCTGTGATCGGTGTCATGGAGGAAACCCGGCAGCAGGGGTGCCAGGCAAAGCCCATGCAGGCGTTCTGAAGCCGGCTGATCCCGGAAGCAAAGTCCATATGTCCAACGTTCCGACACTTTGTGGAGAGTGCCATCAGACTCAGTGGAAAGAATTTACTTTCAGCAGTCATTACAAAGCCCTCATATCTTACGGAGGGAAGATCCCCGGGCCCACCTGCATCACCTGCCACGGCTCCATGCATACGGCCATCCTTTCACCGGACAATGTTGCCGAGGCCTGCCGACGCTGCCACAACCCGGAAAGCCGCCTCTCTCCCAACATACCCGTGGAAGCCCACGCCACGCTCGACCTGATCTTCTATGCCAAGAATACGGTCAAATGGAGCGGGGAGTTTGTGACCCTTGCCAGGGAAAAAGGATATCCCGTGACGGACGCGGCCGCAGCGCTTAAGCAAGCAGAGGAGAAGTTCAGGCTTGCGGAAATCAAATGGCACTCCTTTGATTTCCATGAAATCCTGAAGCTGGTGGACGAGTCCTATGAGGCAGCCAAAAAGGCCAAGCGCCTGGCGGACCTGGAGTTATCCGAAAAGCCGGGCAAGCCGTAAGCCGCTCTATTTTCAATCAGTTCAAAGGGTATGTTCAATCAGTATCTTGATTCCGATGCCGATCAGGATCAACCCACCCAGGATTTCCATCTTGTTTTCGAATATGTGTCCGAAACGGTTTCCGATAAAGACCCCTGCGGTCGAAATCAGGAAGGTTATGATCCCGATAATGGCGGCCGGGAGGATGATAGAGACCTGGATCAGTGAGAGGCTCAGTCCCACGGCCAGGGCATCGATACTGGTTGCGATGGAGAGGATCAGCAGGACGGAGATGTCCAGCGGGCTGTTTTCCCTTTTATCCGGTTTCATCATGGTTGATTCATAGATCATCTTACAGCCGATAACGGTTAAAAGGCCGAAGGCGATCCAGTGGTCTATGCCCGAGATGAACGTTCTTAAACCGAACCCGGCCAGCCACCCGATGACCGGCATGATCGCCTGGAATGACCCAAAGAAAATACCGATCTTCAGGGCGTGGTTGACATGAAAACGTTTAATTGCCAGTCCGCTCGTGATGGATACGGCAAAGGCATCCATGGACAATCCGATTGCAATGAACAAAATCGTAATCAGGTTCATGTATCCCTGCGAGATTTCCAGATGTTTTTATCGCCAATCGGACCGGCACCCGACATGTTTCAGAATATTAAGTCACTCCCGTGGATACCGTCAACAAGAATCTGGCCCAGGGGTCATGCTTTTCCCGGCAGCGGTGAATGCCCGGGCCCGTCATATTGCAGAAAAGACGTTTCAAAGGTAACCCCTTGAGATCAGAAAGAAATTACATTGACATGGAAAAACAGGTATTATATGATCCAAAATCTATATTTTCACCAAAAATACTTTTGGGAAGGGTTGATTCGGGCAAGATAGGTTCTTTCGCAAGAAAGTTGACCGACTATGGAGATTAAAGATAAAAAATCAAAAATCAAAATGACAGAGCAAAAATAAAAAATGAATATCAGTACGGTTTATGATGCTGGATTTTTAATTGTTATTTTGATTTTTTATCTTTGATCTTTGATTCTTAATGTGTGCAAGAAATACTTTGATTTTCAATTTCTGTGTGGTTCAACTGAAACACGAAAGAAACAAAATATGAATATGGCCAGAAAAAGACTGCCGGTGTGGGTAACAAACCGGAGAGGGGATCCGGATACGATTCACAGCATCAAGCGGATGCTTCGGCGGATGAAACTGCACACGGTCTGCGAATCCGCCATGTGTCCGAACCTGGGGGAATGTTTCACCATGAAGACGGCTACCTTTATGATCCTGGGAAACCAATGCACCAGGAGCTGCGCTTTTTGCGCGGTGGACCATCAAGAACCCGGACCTTTGGATCCGGATGAGCCGCTGAGGATCGCGGCGGCGGCCAGGGATCTGGGTCTGAAGCATATCGTGGTTACCTCGGTGACCAGGGATGATCTTCCTGACGGAGGAAGCGATCAGTTTGCAGAGACCATCCGGTGTCTGCGCAGCGGGATTCCGGGGGTGACCATTGAGGTGCTGACCCCGGATTTCCTTGGTGATGCGGAAGCGGTACGTCGTGTGGCCGAAGCCGGACCGGACATATACAACCACAACATCGAGACGGTCCCGAGGCTCTACCCCGTGGTCAGGCCTTCGGCTGATTACCGGAGGTCGCTGGACCTGATACGTGAGGTCAGGGTCTACAGGCCGGACCTGCTCACCAAGTCGGGGATCATGGTCGGACTGGGTGAGACCGTGGACGAGGTGGCTGCCGTCATGCGGGATTTGAGGGACGCGGGATGTGATCTGCTGACCGTGGGCCAGTACCTCCAGCCCGGAAAGGCAAACCTTCCTGTGGCGGAATATATTCCTGAAGAACAGTTTGCTGAATATGAGCGGATCGGCTGTGAGCTTGGTTTCCGTCAGGTCATGTCCGGCCCGCTCGTCAGAAGTTCATATCATGCGGAATTTGCAACGGATTTGATATCATAAGGGAAAGATCATGGATTTTGTTTTTCACAGGATTGACCGGATGCCGCCCTATGTCTTTGCCATCGTCAATGATTTGAAGATGAAGGCCAGGCGGAGGGGGGAGGACATCATTGATCTCGGTATGGGGAACCCGGACCAGGGGACGCCGAAACATATCGTGGATAAGCTGATTGAGGCGGCCCAGAACCCCAAGAACCACCGGTACTCCGCTTCCAAGGGGATTCCCAAGCTCCGGTCGGCCATTACCGACTGGTACAAGGATAAGTATCAGGTAGAACTGGACCCGGAAACCCAGGCCATCGCCACCATCGGCTCCAAGGAGGGGATCTCACACCTTGCCCTGGCCCTGTTCGGCCCCGGGGATACGGTCCTGGTCCCCAACCCGACCTATCCGATCCATCCGTACAGCGTGATCATCGCGAACGGAGACGTGCGCCACGTGCCCCTGATGCCGGATACGGATTTTTTTGAAGAGCTGCGCAAGGCCTATGCGCAGACCTGGCCCAGGCCCAAGGCCATGATTATCAGTTTTCCGCACAACCCGACCACGCTGGTGGTCGATCTTGAGTTCTTCGAGAGGGTGGTCGCCTTTGCCAAGGAGAACAACGTCATGGTGATCCATGACCTGGCCTATTCCGAGCTCGTTTTCGATGGTTATACCGCCCCGAGTTTTCTGCAGGTTCCCGGGGCCATGGATGTGGGCGTTGAGTTTGTCAGCCTTTCGAAGACCTATAATATGCCGGGCTGGCGCGTGGGGTTTGCCGTAGGGAACAGCAAGATCATCGGCGCCCTGACCAAGATGAAGAGCTATCTCGACTACGGGATGTTCCAGCCGATCCAGATCGCCGCCATTATTGCGATCAAGGGACCGCAGGATTGTATCAAGGAGATTGTGGAAATCTACCGGTCCAGAAGAGACACCCTCTGTGAGGGGTTGACCCGGATCGGCTGGGATGTGGAGAAACCCAAGGCCACCATGTTCGTATGGGCCCGGATCCCGGAACCATACAGGGCCATGGGCTCGCTCGAGTTCTCCAAGCTCCTTCTGGAAAAGGCCAGGGTGGCGGTCTCCCCGGGCATTGGATTCGGTGAATACGGTGATCAGTACGTCCGCTTTGCTCTGGTGGAAAACGAGCACAGGACACGCCAGGCGGTAAAAGGGATACGGACATTGTTCTAAGAACGGTTCAAGTCGTTCAAACAGTTCAAATGGTTTAAACGGCTTGAACGGATTGAACGGTTTGAACGATTCAGCGGAAAGATCTGATATGGATGCAATCAAAGTGGGGCTATTTGGTCTCGGGACCATCGGTACGGGACTGGTCAAGGTGCTGGAACAGAACCGGGATGTGATCCGCCGGAGGCTGGGTGCGGAGATTGAGATCAAGAAGATCGTGGACCTGGATATTATATCCGACAGGGGCATCCGGATCGACAAGCGGATTCTGTCCACCAGGGCAGAGGATATCCTGAATGATCCTGAGATCCGGATTGTGGTCGAGCTGATCGGCGGGACCGATGCAGCGCTCGCTATTGTCAGGAAGGCCATCTCATCAGGCAAGCACGTGGTCACCGCCAACAAGGCCCTCCTCGCAGTCCATGGGGAGGAACTCTTTGCCCTGGCTTCTTCGGCCGGGATCAGGATCGGGTTTGAAGCCAGTGTGGGCGGCGGGATACCGATCATCCGCATTCTCAAGGAAGGGCTCGCGGCAAACCGGATCGAGTCGATCTACGGCATTGTGAACGGCACGTCTAATTATATCCTGACCCGGATGACCGATGCGGGATCTGAGTTCGGCGCGGTGCTCAAGGAGGCGATGAGCCATGGATATGCCGAGGCTGATCCCACTTATGATATCGAAGGGATCGATTCTGCGCATAAACTGGCCATCCTGGCTACGCTTGCCTTTGGGTCGCCCATCCCCCTGGACCGGGTCTATACCGAAGGGATCTCGAAGATCACCCCGGTCGACATTGAGTATGCCCGAGGGTTTGGCTACAAGATCAAGCTCCTCGGCATCACCAAGATCTCCGGCGGTGAGGTGGAGGCCCGCGTGCACCCGACCATGATTCCTGAGGATACCCTCCTGGCGCAGGTGGACGGCGTCCTGAATGCGATCTATGTGAACGGGGACGCGGTCGGACCTACGCTTTATTACGGCAGAGGAGCCGGCGCCCTTCCCACGGCCAGCTCGGTGGCGGGGGACATGATCGAGATCAGCCGCGACATCATCCAGGGAGGGGCGGAACGTGTGCCGCTGTGTGCCTTCCGCAAGGAAGACCGCATTCAACTCCCGATCCGGAACATGGATGACGTGATGTCCAGGTATTTTCTCCGGTTCGCCACCGCAGACCAGCCCGGGGTGCTGTCCAGGATTTCCGGGATACTGGCCGACCACGGGATCAGCATTTCTTCGGTCATGCAGAAGGGTAGAAAATCGGACGGACCGGTCACCATCGTCATGATGACGCATATGGCCAGGGAAAAGGATGTCAAAGCGGCGCTTTCCAAGACCGATGTCTTGGATATTGTGGCAGAAAAAACCGTCCTGATCCGGATTGAAGACGGGGAAGAGGCGGCAGGGTGAAAGGCGGACGTACAGACGACAGAGGGCAGAGGGCTGATGGCAGTAGGCTGAAAGCTGACCGCTGACCGCTGATTGCTGATAGCTGATGGACGGAGGTAACCGGATCTATGAGTGGCTGGCGCGGAATCATTGAAGAGTATCGGGAGTTTCTTTCAGTAACGGACAAGACGCCGGTCGTGACCCTTCTGGAAGGGAATACACCCCTGATCAGGACAAAACGGCTCGGTGATAAGATCAATCCGGGCCTGAACATCTATATGAAGTACGACGGGGCCAACCCCACCGGCTCCTTCAAGGACCGGGGCATGGCCATGGCCATTTCAAAGGCCCTGGAGCAGGGGGCAGAAGCGGTGATCTGCGCCTCCACGGGCAACACCTCGGCCTCGGCCGCGGCCTATTCCGCTCGGGTCGGGATCCGGGCCTATGTCCTGATCCCGGAAGGGAAGATCGCATTCGGCAAGCTTGCCCAGGCCATGATGCACGGGGCCAGGGTGCTCCAGGTCAAGGGAAATTTCGATCAGGCCCTGAAGATCGTCCGGGAGGTTTCGGAAAAATATCCGGTCACACTGGTTAATTCCATCAACCCGTACCGGATCGAGGGACAGACCACGGCCGCATACGAGATCTGCGACCGGCTGGGCCGGGCCCCGGATTACCATGCCCTCCCTGTGGGGAACGCGGGAAACATCACGGCCTACTGGAAAGGGTACCGCAATTACAAGGAAGCAGGGAAGATCGACCGGCTGCCGAGGATGATCGGTTTCCAGGCCGCCGGGGCCGCTCCCATTGTTCTCGGACACCCGGTTGAAAAACCAGAGACCGTGGCTACGGCCATCCGGATCGGGAACCCGGCCTCCTGGAAATATGCAGAAGAAGCGGCCAGGGATTCCGGAGGGAAGATTGATATGGTCACCGATGAAGAGATCCTGGAGGCCTACCGGATGATCGCCTCGCTCGAAGGGGTTTTTTGTGAGCCGGCCTCTGCGGCCTCGGTGGCCGGTGTGATCAAGAGGAACCGTGCCGGAGGGTTTAAGAAGGGGGAGACCATCGTCTGCACCCTGACCG
>CAKKPE010000026.1:6658-13571 GCA_919901565.1 bacterium | reverse complement strand
TTTTGACCCCCAGACCCTCACATGAAAGATTTGACCCCCAGACCCTCTTTCTCCTCAGACCCTCCCTTTGCCTTCCCCCTCGGTTCACAAGGTCGGCACCCAGAAATAGTGATTTCGGAGATCAATGGCTGGCCTGCGCTTTCCCCGTTATGATATAGTCATGTAGTTTTGATTGAACTTCCCAACAAACTTGAATTCTTCATTGTAAGGCCGGTGTTTAATCATGACGCGCCGTTATACCACAATTAACCCCAATAATTTACTTGCCATCAATATAGCAAATGCGCTATAATCACCTATGAGTTGGAAAATCACTTATTACAGCGAATCATTGCAAGAAGAAATCCTTGCAATGCCTTCAGGTTTCCTCGGCCGTTATCTTCGCTATTCCGACAGGATGGAGGTATTCGGCCCGAATCTTGGTATGCCGCATACGCGTGCAATGGGTGATGGACTATATGAACTGCGGCTGAAATCCGCGGAGGGGATTGCGCGGGTATTTTACTGCACGATGGTTGGTAATAAAATTGTCATGCTGCACCAGTTCGTCAAAAAAACTGACAAAACTCCGCTCAGAGAACTAGAAATAGCCCGACGGCGGATGAAGGAGGTCAAAGATGCTTACCCACAAAGAACTTAAAGCCCGTGCCCTTGAACGACCAGATGTAAAGGCCGAATATGAGAGACTTGATGAGGAGTTCTCTTTTTTCGATGCATTCATGAAGGTACGCGCTGCAGCCGGTATCACGCAGGCGGAAGTTGCCGAACGTATCGGCACAACGCAATCCGCGATAGCGCGCCTGGAATCCGGCGGCGGCAAACACTCGCCATCGCTGGCCACATTGCAAAAGTACGCGCATGCCCTTGGCTGTCGCCTTGAGTTACGCTTGATTAATGAAAGCCGCAAGGTAAAAGGTCTAACCAAGCGCTCAACACGGGCTGCCAAAAAGCAGGCGGCCGGTTAGCTGTGCGTAAGGCAAACTATGAAATATCCATTCATAGCCAACTATACAGGGGAATGGAAAGATGAAGATGGGAATCGACTGAGTATTAAGAATTTGAATTTGCATCCTCAAGGGTGCCTGGCCTTGAAACGTGAATACCGCCGACACTCAGAAAACATTTCAGGGACGATGTAAAACGAGTCGGGGCCGGATGATAGTCAAAAATTATGAGCAATCGCAGAGAAAATGTGATAAAGGATAGGAATGTTTGACACGCTCTTCATCGGGATTCGGACCCTGTCAAACTTGATGAACTTGTAAGAAGTCCTCAAATGTGACAGCAAAGAAAAAAGGCCCGGATGCAAGGCGCGCAAGTCCTGAGGAATGAGGCGTACTTAGACGTATGCTGCAATAACGAAGGATGTAGCGGACCCCAAGATTCATTAATGTTAAAGCCGCCGCAGGTGGCATAAATAATGCTAAGCGGGACATGCGGCGCTTCGAAACGAAGTGAAGAAGCGGTAAGCATAACCCGCAGATGGACTTTTTACGAAGCTGTCAAACTTGTTGCCGAAACAGGGGTATCAGGGTTATCATAATAAGCATGAAGGTGATTACATCAGAAGCCCAGTTGATCAGAGCGTTGACGAGTTATCTCAGGCGGGACGGCTGCTTCAGGCTGATCTTTCAAGGACAGCGCCAGGTCAAGGAACTCCGGATTGAAAACCAGAACATCCAGTCCGCCACGTCCAATCTCCTGCAGGACAGGTTCACCGAGATCCTGTTCAAGGCGGGAAAGCTGACCCGGGAGCAGTACATGCTGGCCACGGAACTCAGTATCATGACCAGAAAAAAAGCCGGTGAAATCCTGGTCCATGAAGGATTCCTCTCCAGAAACGACGTGGCAGAGGGGCTTCGGGACCAGGCCGCGAAGATCATCTGCAGCCTCTTTGAGCATCCGGACTGGAAGATGAAGACCTCGGAATTCATCCCCGACCCATCCATACAGATCATCCCAAGACTCTCTTTGCTCGACGCTGTGATTGTTGGAGTCCGGAGTGTGGACAATCTCTCAGTCCTTTATGAGGCCCTTCCGTTGAAGGAAGATATCCTGGAGACCTGCCCGGACCATCAAATCCTGGTGCAAGGGATCCGGATGACTCCGGATGAAGAACAAATCCTGTCCCTTGTTGACGGGAAACAAACTCTGAAGCAGATCCTCAAAGAGTCGAAGATGTGGGACTACCGGTTTTATAAAACTCTTTACCCTCTTGTGACCCTCAAGATCCTCAAGTCCGGAAAGAAACCATTTGAGGTTTCCCTGATTGAAGAAACTGACATCGCTGCATTGCCGTACACTGAAGATCCCGGAGAAACCCCCGTCCTGACCCCGTCTGCAGAGCTTCCATTGTCCACCACCGATTCAGACAGCCAGTTGGAAGAGGCCCAGTTCCTGATTTCCACGGAACAGTACAGTACCGCAGCCAACAAGCTCAGAAACCTGATCAGCACGGACAGCAATAAATCGGCTTACTACTATTACCTGGGCCTGGCCCTGGACCACATTCCCGGACAAAACAAGGAGGCGGAAAAGGTGTTGAAGACGGCCATCCGTCTGGAGAACTATAACCCGAGATATTACCTCGCCCTGGGATATCTCTACCTCAACCGGAACATGAAACAGAAGGCCAGAGAGCAGTTCATGGCAGCCATGAAGTGGGATTCCCAAGACCCGTATGTCAGAGAAGCCATAAAACATTTGAATCAGATGGAGAAGAAAAAATCGGGTATTCTCACCGCGAGGATTTTCCGGAAGGAAGTATAATCTTAAATCTGAGCTTGATATTCCGGGCATTTCTCCCGGGGGTCAAGAAAGAGATCGTAGCGGCGGCAAATACCGGCCTCGCCCCGCACCGAGGCATAGGCGGAAGAGAGGATATTTAATCCGGGAATCTCCTGCTCCAGCCGGCGGGGGTCATTGGAAAAATATTCACAACTCAGACACAAATAGAACATGGCAAGGCCTGCAAACCGAATCCTATTTTCCCAGCGAAGACCAGTAGTCTCCAAAAACATAAACCGAAAGAATAAATCCAAGGATGACATTCACGAACACCCCCGTGGTAAAAGAGAGAAAGGGTTTCCATCCTGCGGCCTTCAATTCCTTGAACCGTGTGGTGAGCCCGATACTCAGGAAACAGAAGATGAATGCCCAGGAGCGGAGTGAAGATATGGGTGCGATCAGTCCGGGCTTCACGATCTGATTCAGGTCCCCGGCTGAATAGCCGGCGGTGATCAGGGACATGAGCAGGGAGGCGACAAAGAAACCGATCACAAATTTCGGGAACCTCCACCAGATCTCCATGGCACTCGGTTTGACGCCGCGTTCTTCCTTCTCCCATTTCATACAGGCAATCAGGGCAAAGACAAAAGACCAGATGCCGATCCACATATCCCGTCCGATCACCTTCATGAGTGTAAAACCCTGTATGGCCGCATCTTCGTTCCCTGAGATTCGGCCGTAGGCGCTGGCAGCGGCAAAACCCGCGGCATCCGCAAACTCGGAGGTCCCCACCCAGGCACCGGCCACCCCGGGATGGAGGTTCAATGCCTTGGAGACAAATGGGAGGAAGAAGATCATGATCAGGGCCCAGACCACCACCAGGGTTACAGAGGTGTACAGATGCTCCTTCTTGGCTCCCACAGCACTGGCGATGGCCATGGACCCGGAGACGCCGCATACTGCTCCACCGGTGCCGATCACGGCTGCAAGCCGTTTGTCCAGTCCAAAAACTTTGGTGGCTGTAAAATAGATGGTCAGACAGGTGGTCAGGGAGATGACCGTGGCCTGGAACAGGGCCACCGGTCCAGCGGAGACCACCAGGGTGATGGGAAAGGTGGCTCCCAGAAGTACGATCCCGGTTTTGATGTAATATTCCACACGGAAACCGGAATCCATCCACTTGGGAAACGGGACGAAATTGGCAATCAGAAGGCCCACGATCAGCGCCACCAAGGGAGGCTCCAGATTATAGTTGGGCGCATCCTTCCATCCGCCGATGGAAAACATGATTATCGAGAGAAGGTAAAGGATGAAAAAGGAAGGGAGGAACTCCGAGGTCTTGATCCCCATAATTCTTGTGGAGACCCCGAAGATCACCATCCAGGAGATGAACTGCAGGACGTAGAGGTGGAGGTTCTTGGCAAAGTGATCAAGGACCTGATCCAACGCTGTCCACTTGAGCCCTCCCGGGTTAACGGCCAGGGACTTTACCAGGGTGCTTCCGTTCAGAAAGGAGATCAGCGCCACAACCACAATCCCGATTCCAAGATAGATGGCCCACCAGTCTTCCTTTAGCCAGAGCTCCGTCCAGCCCATCGCCCGCGACGGTACAGAACCGCCCGTTTTTTCAGTTTTCTCCATAATCATCTTCCCCCTTTATTTGAAATACAGCATGGCTTTCAGCGAAATAGACATGGATGTTTAAGACCAGCCGCATTGCAAGGCGAAAAAACTATGGCTTCCGATCACTCTCCTGCTCACCCCTCCTCCGATCCTGTTACCGGTACCGGACAGGATTATACCTGCGGTCTGTTTTAAAAACAATATTTTTCTCACTGAAATCGGAACAGGTCTGCCCTGACTGCCCCCCGAATCCCTTGACAAACCAAGACAATTCACATACTCTTTTGTACATCAACGGATGATCCATTTGAATATAACCCGCTATGACTGAAGGAAAATGAACGAGCCGACCACACAAGTCATCGAAGAACTCAGCCATAAGGTCTTGGCATTGAAACAGAAACGCCATGCCGTGATCCTGGCCCACAACTACCAGGTGGATGAGGTCCAGGCCATAGCGGACTTCACAGGAGACTCCCTGGAACTCTCCCGCCGGGCCGTGGATACCGATGCAGAGGTCATCGTCTTCTGCGGCGTCCACTTCATGGCCGAAAGCGCAGCCATTCTGAATCCGGAAAAGACCGTGCTCCTCCCGGCCTGGTATGCCGGGTGCCCCATGGCTGACATGGTCACCCCCGAAAAGCTTAACAGGATGAAACAGCAGTACCCCGGCGTGCCTGTGGTGGCCTATGTCAACACCTCGGCTGCGGTCAAAGCCGAGAGCGACATCTGCTGCACCTCGGCCAATGTGGTGAACGTCATCAACTCCCTGGCCTCGGACCGGGTGATCTGCATCCCGGACAAGAACCTTGCGGCCTATGCCCAGCAGTTCACGAGCAAGCAGATCATCGCGTGGAAGGGATTTTGCATCGTCCACAACCTGGTCACCGTAAAGATGGTGAAAAAGGCCCGGTCCGAGCATCCGGGCGCCCTGTTCATTGCACATCCTGAATGCCCCATGCCGGTCCTGAAACTTGCCGATCATGTAACCAGCACATCCGGCATGCTTCGCTATGCCAGAAAATCATCGGCCAGTGAGTTCATCATCGGAACTGAACGGGGACTTCTCTACAACCTCCGAAAAGAGAACCCGGACAAGAGGTTCTACATCCTCTCTGACGATCCCACACCCTGGGACCTTCCCATGCTGACCTGCCAGAACATGAAGCGGACGACCCTCGAGCTCGTTGTCCGGTCGCTGGAAAACATGGAGACCGTGATCACCGTGCCCGAAGAGACCCGCATCCGGGCCAAGACCGCCCTGGATCGCATGCTCGCCATTCCCAGGGGATGAGGGATGAGACACCTGCTCCTTTTTCTGCTCCTTGTGATGATTCTCCCCGGCTGCACCCCTCTCCACGCACCGAAAATCTCCAGGCCCTCGTTCATAAAAACAGATGCCTATCCTCTTCTGGGGGAAACAGGATCCCTGGAGTCCATCAAAACCACCGTCACCCGTTCTCTTGAGGCATTGTCCCGATTGCACCCCGAAGACAAGATCATGATCGGGGACCGGCCCTGCACGGTCAGGGATCTAAAGGAAACCCTCTCCTCTTTTCTTGCAATCCTTGAGGACGCAAAAGACGTCCCTGATCTGAACAGGCGGGTCAGCCGGAAATTCGATCTGTATGAGGTCCCCGGCCCCGTGCTTTTCACCGGGTATTATGCCCCGGAACTTGCGGGCAGCCTTGAACCAACCGACCGCTTCCGCTACCCTCTTTACCGCAGGCCCGATGATCTCAACCCGGAAAGCGGCCCTTTCTGCCTGAAGATGCTCCCCTTTTATTGTGAAAAGCGTGGCTATTTCTCCAGAAAGGAAATCGACACGCAAGGTAAATTATCCGGCCGGGGCCTGGAACTCCTTTTCCTGGACGATCCGGTTGAGCGATTTTTCCTCCATGTTCAGGGATCCGGAACTGTACGTCTCCCGGATAACAGAGTGGTCCGGGTGCGGTACGACGGGAGCAACGGCCGCCCCTATACATCCCTGGGCAAGGTCCTCATCAATGAGGGGAGGCTCCAAACCAATGAAGTCACCCTTCCGTCGATCAAAGCATATCTCCGTCTGCACCCCGGGGAGCAGGAGCAGCTCATGAACCGCAATGAACGGTATATCTTTTTCAAAACTACCGAGACCGGGCCGCAGGGGGCCGGAGACGTTCTTCTTACACCTTACCGGTCGCTTGCCACAGACCCGGCCGTGATCCCTCCAGGGAGCCTCTGTTATTACAGCACCCTGTTTCCCCTCTTCAACCAGGCAGGAGAACCCATGGGATGGCAGGAGCAGGAGGGATTTGCCGTAAGTCAGGATACGGGTGAAGCTATCCGGGGACATCAAAGGGTCGACATCTTCCTCGGAGAGGGCGGCCTGGCTGCTCAAACGGCAGGCCACCTGAAATCCAGAGGCAAGCTGTATATCCTTTTAAGAAAGGATAAAGACCCTTTTTAAGGGTGTGGAGATGAATACCGGGGGCTTGCCGCAATTAAGTGGCCCTATTCGTAAATACGGTCGCATTCGAGGGTCGTAGGACGGTCTCCTCGGCGTTCCGCTCCTTGCGACGTA
>CAKKPE010000026.1:0-6648 GCA_919901565.1 bacterium | reverse complement strand
ACGTACCACAGTGGGTACGCCTCAGTCGCGCGCCTTGATGAGACCGCCCTACGGCCCTCTCGGTACGTTGCCATATTTACGAACAGGACCACTACGAGATGTCAAACGCGATTACGAAAGAACCTTGAGGACTTCCTTCAATTCTTCCTTCACTTCATGGAGTGTGTCTTTAAAACTGGGATTGGCTACGGTCAGTACGCTCATGTCCTGCTCCGATTCAATCCTTTTCTTGGCCCCGGCGATCGTATATTTCTGTTTATAGAGAAGTTCCTTGATGCTCAGGATGAGCAAGACATCCTTTTTTTTATAGACCCGCTGGCCGGCTTTATTCTTCTTCGGGCGCAGGCTCTTGAACTCGGTCTCCCAGTATCTCAGGACATGCGGCTCCACGCTGGTCAGTTTGCTGACCTCGCCGATCCGAAAGAAGAATTTGTTTGGTATCTTTTGCATGGATTTTTCTCAGGAATAAAAAACGATCATATAAACCCGGATCCCGTATGGCATTCATCAAGAAAGTGGCCGACAGATACGATGGTCAAGACCCGACAGGCCCTGAGGACCTGCTAAGCGGTTTCCACGCTTTCCGAGGACTCACCGGAGGGCTTATAATTCAGGATGTGTTCTTTCAGGACTTGACTGGGCTTGAACGTCACCACGCTCCGGGGCGTAATCTCGATCTCCTGCCCGGTTTTGGGGTTCCGACCCTTTCTCGATCCCTTGTTGCGGATGACAAAGTTACCGAATCCGGCTATCTTAACTGTTTTTCCGGATTCCAGGGTCTTTTTGATGGTTTCCAAGACGGTTTCAACGACTTCTGAAGATTCTTTCTTTGAAAAACCAACTCTGCTATAGACTTCTTCTACAATGTCAGCCTTGGTCATTCCTTCTCCTCCTTGATCCATTCTGGGATACGTAGAACTGTCCGGCTCTTATTATAAAATACTATATCCCCTGTCTATAAGTCAAGTTTTTTTGTTTTATCCAATACTTAGAGATTTCCGCCCATGTCGTGGAAAGGGGTTTGCCGCATATTTAATAAACAGGATGCACCTATTCCTCGACTTTTCCCTTTCCCTTCTTCTCCGCCTCAATAACCTTTTCTGACAGATGAGCCGGGAGTTCTTCGTAATGGTCAAACTTCATCTCGAAAGAACCTCTTCCGCCTGTGATAGAGCGCAAAGATGCAGAATACTGCAGGGTCTCGGCCATGGGGATCAATGCCGTGACGACCTGGCTGACCCCCCTGGTTTCAAACCCGAGGACCTTGCCCCTCTTTGAGTTCAGATCGCTGATCACGCCTCCGATAAACTCATCCGAGACCATGACCTGAAGTTTCATGATCGGCTCCAGAAGAACCGGATTGGCCTCGGTCCATGCCTTCTTCAGGGCCATGGAAGCGGCGATCTTGAAGGCCATTTCAGAGGAATCCACGTCATGGTAGGATCCATAGTAGAGGGAGGCCTGGATATCCACAATCGGAGCTCCGGCCAGAGGGCCGCTCTTGATCGCGTCCAGCAGCCCTTTTTCCACGGCAGGGATATATTGTCTGGGCACCACCCCTCCCACAACCTCATCCACAAACTGGAAACCGCCGCCCCTGGGAAGGGGTTCAAAACGGATACAGACGTCCCCATACTGGCCCCGGCCCCCGGACTGTTTCTTGTACTTACCCTGGACCTCCACTTTTTTCCGGATGGTTTCCTTGTAAGGGATCCTGGGCGCCTTGAGGGTCACCTCCACGCCGAATTTCCGTTTCAGGGCGGATAGGATAACCTCCATATGCACCTCGCCCATAACCGATGCAATCAGATCCAGGGTCTCTTCATGGCGATGGACCCTCAGGGTAGGTTCCTCCTCGCTAATCCGATGGAGGGCATTGCTCAGTTTGTCTTCGTCCCCTTTGGACTTGGGCTCGATGGCATAGGAAATCACGGGCTCCGGAAAAATTAGCGGGGAGAACTTGATCGGGGCCTTTTCGTCACAGAGGGTATCCCCTGTGGACGTATTCTTGAGCTTGGCCACGGCCCCGAGCTGTCCTGCTCCGACTTCATCCACAGGCTTCTGATCTTTTCCATACAGACAAAAAAGGTGACCCACCCGTTCCTTTTCGTCACGGGTGGCATTTAAAACCGTGGAGTCGGAACGCAGGACGCCGGAATAAACCCTGAAAAGCGAAAGTTTACCGGCAAAAGGGTCCACAATGGTTTTGAAGACCTGTGCGGAAAAAGGCTCATCTGAAGATGGACGGCGGGTGAGCTCTTCGGAAGTCTTGGGGCTGGTCCCTTTGATCGGGTTCAGATCGCTGCTATTTACCGGAGACGGCAGAAAGGAGACCAATCCGTCCATAAGCTGATGAACACCGATGTTCCTGGCCGCCGAACCGCAATAAACCGGAACAAACTGGCCGGAGAGGGTCCCTTTTGCAATGGCGGACAGGAGTTCCTGGTCACTGATCTCCCCGCCCTCCAGATAGCGCTCCAGAAGCTGATCGTCGCTCTCCACGGCCGTCTCAACGAGTTTTTCACGGTAACTCTCTACCTCATCTTTCAGCTCCTCTGGAACCTCCGAGCTCGTCTCAAAGGTACCGGACCCGTTGTCAGCGTATTTAAAGGCCTTCATGGTCAGAAGATCGAAGACCCCCTTGAAACCGGCCTCCTTGCCGATAGGGAGCGTGACGATCAGGGGCGTCTTTTTCAGGATGGATTCCATGCTCTCCACGGCCCTGTAAAAATCCGCCCTGTCCCTGTCCATCTTGTTGATGAAGACCATCTTCGGGATCCCGTATTCCGTGGCATAATTCCAGACCTTCTCTGTCTCGACCTTCACCCCGGAGACAGCGCTCAGCAGAACGAGCGCCGAGTCCATGGCCTTGAGTACACCCTTGGTATCAGCGAGAAAGTTGGTGTTGCCGGGCGTATCCATAAAATAAACATCGGTCGCGTTCCATGTGGCCATGGCCATGGATGAAGAAATGCTGCTCTTTCTCTCTATCTCTTCGGGAAGGAAATCAAGGATGGAATTGTGATCATCGACTCGGTTCAAACGGGTGGTGACTTTCGCATTGAAGAGCATGGCCTCACCGAGTGAGGTCTTGCCTGCCCCTCCATGCCCTATCACACCCAGATTACGGACAAAAGACGGATCCTGCTTTGCCATAATTCACCTCCCAGCCAAAGCATGAAGGCTTCGTAAAAAGTCCATCTGCTGCGTTGCGCTGCGTCCTTCGTCATTGCAGCGTACGTCTATGTACGCCTCACTCCTCAGGACTTGCGCTCCTTGCATCTGGGCCTTTTTTCTTTGCCTTCATGTCATATTGATAAGGAATGCGATGATTTGATCAAGATCAAGACGCTGGAAGGCCCCATTCCCCGATGGGATCCATTTCTAAATCTTGCATGATTACAAATGGGTTCTAAAAACCGGGCACCGCTCCCCCGCTGTGGCGCAGGCAGGGACTACCAGATATCAGACTCTATTTTTCCTCCCCTCCTGACCAGAATATCCACCACAGCATAATTGTAATAGTTGGTGTGATCAGCAATCTCGGGCGCCACGCGGCTCCGGTAAAGTTCAAGACCCTTATCCAGATCTTCTTTGATGAGATCAAAAAGATTGTCGTTTTTTATCCCCTTTTCGATCTTGGATTTGTTGTAAAGGGCAATATCCGACAGGATCGTACGGGCAAGACGTTTCGCCTTATCATGATCCGTGATTTGCATACCATTCTCCTCTTCCGTACGGCCGACCAGTTTGGCAGACAGTGTAAAATATTTTTTCAGCAATTTCAAGAAATTTCATCGCAAAACCATTTTTTAAATCCCGGAATCCTTGATCCGTCCCCCGCCACGCCAATGGGGCCGGAGCGGGTGGGGGCGATCCCCTATTGCAAATTGCCTGCCGAATATGGTATGAATCCCGTTAGAAGCTTATGCAAAACAAGGCGGGCATCACAGGATATATATCGGGGTTCACTTTTAGAAAATAGGCTTTTAACGGGACATCCGAAAAGGAGTGATAGACAATGGCTGAAGAGTTCAGGCAGGAAATCAAGGAAATCACCAGGAATTATCAGATCCTCCGGAGCCATCTTTGACCTTACAGAAAACAAAAACCGTCTGGAAGAGATCGAAAAACGGGTCACAGATCCTCATTTATGGCAGGATCCCCAATCAGCCCAGAAGATACTGAAAGAACGGACCTCGCTCCAGAATCAGATCAGCCAATGGGAAGAGCTGACCAGGTCTTATGAAGACCTGGAAGCACTCATTGAACTATCCGACGAAGAAAAAGACGAGACTCTTTATCCGGAAATTCGCAAGGCACTCGAGGCTTTCAGAGAGAACTTCACCCGGTTGGAACTCAAGACCATACTGGGAGATGAGAACGACCCGAACAATGCGATCGTCAACATCCATCCGGGAGCGGGGGGCACCGAATCCCAGGACTGGGCGCAGATGCTCCTGCGGATGTACCAGCGCTGGGCCGAAAACAAGGGTTTCAAAACAAACATACTGGACCTGATGTACGGCGAAGAGGCCGGGATCAAGAACGTCACCTTCATTGTGGAAGGCGCCTATGCCTACGGCCTGCTCAAGGCCGAAGACGGCGTACACCGGCTGGTCCGCATCTCCCCCTTTGATGCCGGGAAACGCCGGCACACCTCCTTTGCGTCGGTCCTGGTCAGCCCGGAACTGGATGAAGAGATCGAAGTGCCGATCCTGGAGGATGACCTCAGGATCGATACCTTTCGGTCAAGCGGCGCCGGCGGCCAGCATGTCAACGTTACCGACTCAGCCGTGCGCATTACCCACATCCCCACGGGTATCGTGGTCCAATGCCAGAACGACCGCTCCCAGCACAGGAACAAGGCCAATGCCATGATGGTGCTGAAGGCAAGGATTTACGAACTCGAAAAACAGAAACAGAAGGAGCGGATGGAAGAAATGCAGGGGGAAAAGAAGGAGATCGGCTGGGGAAGTCAGATCCGGTCGTATGTGCTGCAGCCGTATCAGCTGATCAAGGACCTTCGGACCAAACTGGAGACAGGTAATGTGGAAGCGGTGCTCAACGGTGACATCGACGAATTCATCAAGGCCTTCCTGCTGAAAAAAAAGAAGTAAACGGCCATGACCTGAAGGCCATGGCCGTTTACTTCTTGACGAATGCCGGGAAGTCAATTAGAGTGATTGGGCATTTCAGACCGCCCATAAGGAAGACCATGCAGGACGACAACGAGCTGATCCAGCAGAGGAAAAAAAAGATCCGGGAAATGGCGTCAGAAGGGGTCGAACTCTATGCTCACCGGTTTGATCCAGAGCATTCCGCCCGGGAGATCCTGGAGCGTTACGGTGCAGCCTCACCTGAAAATCTCTCCGGCGAAAAACCCGGGGCCGTGATCGCGGGCCGGATCATCTCCATGCGGCGGTTCGGTAAGGGCGCCTTCGCCCATCTGCAGGATGCAAGCGGAAAGATTCAGGTCTTTATCTCCATGAACACCTTGGGAGAGGAGGCTTTCAGTCTCTTCCGCCGGGTCGATATCGGAGACTTCATCGGCGTCAGAGGTTTTCTCTTCTTCACCAGGACCGGTGAGTTGACCGTGGAAGTACAGGACTTCAAACTCCTGACCAAGTCCATGCGCCCGCTTCCCGAAAAATGGCACGGCCTCAAAGACAAGGAGATCCGGTACCGACAGCGGTACCTCGACCTGGTAGTCAACCCGCAGGTCAAAGAGACATTCATCCTGAGAAGCCGGATCATTGCCTCCATCCGGGATTTCATGAACCGCCATGAATTCCTCGAGGTGGAAACCCCCATGATGCAGCCGATCCCCGGCGGGGCCGCCGCCCGCCCTTTCATCACACATCACAATGCCCTCAGCACGGACCTCTACCTCCGGATCGCCCCGGAACTCTATCTCAAAAGGCTTCTTGTGGGGGGGTTCGAACGCGTCTACGAACTCAACCGGAACTTCAGGAATGAGGGAATGGACCTGGAGCACAACCCTGAGTTCACCATGATTGAATTCTATATGGCCTATGCCGACTACACCGACCTGATCCCGCTGACCGAAGCGCTCCTGAGCGAAGTCTGTCAGAAGGCCCGGGGCACGCTGACCCTTGAGTTCAAGGGGGAGGTGATCGACCTGACGCCGCCCTACAGGAAAGTGACCTACCATGAAGCGCTTTTATCCGCTCTCCATGATAAAGGGTACCCCAAAGAAATTCTCAATAATGCGGAAGGGATCCTGCAGGCTGCCCAAGAACTCGGCATCCAGGATCCCGGGAAGATACCCCGGTTGAAGCTGATGAACAAAATCTTCGAGACCATAGTGGAACCCGGCATGGTACAGCCGACCTTTGTAACCGACTATCCCACAGAGGTATCGCCGCTCTCCAAGCGGAAACCGGGCCGGCCCGATCTGGTAGAACGATTCGAGCTCTTTATCGGGGGCAAGGAAATCGCCAATGCCTTTTCCGAATTAAACGATCCTGAAGACCAGAGGGGACGATTCGAACAGCAGGTAATGATCCGGGAAGGAGGGGACGAAGAGGCCATGTTCATGGACCACGACTACCTCCGGGCCCTGGAATACGGGATGCCCCCGGCCGCCGGAGAGGGAATCGGGATTGACAGGGTGGTCATGCTCCT
>CAKKPE010000025.1:6818-29974 GCA_919901565.1 bacterium | reverse complement strand
CTCTTTCTCTGACTTCCTTTTCCAGCCAGTCTGGGATATTCCAATTATTCGCCACACAAGGACCTGTTCTTAATTACGTATAACGTATAGCGTTTTATCCGTAGTGCCGAGAGGCATTGCGGATAAAACGTGTTGGACTGAACCGCTCCGTTTCCAGATATACTTTTATCAAGATCTATGGGGATTGTAAATATAATTCTTTCGATGGGGAGGCACCCATAAGGGATGAGGGATGAGAGCGGGAGAAATGCTGATCAGGCCGGGCAAAGTATTAAGGGCCTCGAAATAGAATGGAAATGGATTGTGTAATTTCCCCTCGCCCCGTTTCTATTCTTGACAATCAATAAAAAGGTATGATTAGATACACACATTGAATTACAATTTATCATTTAATGTTTAAGACGAGTCCAAAATGAAGTTCAGCGAACTTGTTCGATTATTGGAACGGAATGGTTTTAAGATTGTAAAAGAAAAGGGTTCGATACGATATTATGGCAAATCTGGTTGGAGCAATCTCATTAGAGTCGATTATCACGGATCGAAGGAAGTCCCAACAGGTACATGTCATGCGATACTGAGGGATGCAGGCATAAAGAAATAAAGAAGATGGAGGTGACGGGAAATGATAGACTTGGAATATTCTTTGGTAATTGAAGCGACAAAGGAACCGGATTTTTTTGGATTTTTTTCACCGGATTTACCCGGCTTTTCGGGGATTGGACACTCCATTGAGGATTGCCTGTATAAAGCAAAATGGGGCATGATTGAACATGCAAATCTATTGAAAGAACAAGGGCTGCCTGTTCCCCCAAAGAACCCCAATCCCAAGATTACGATTCAAAACGAGGGGACTACAATCGCTGCTTGACAGTTAGTCATAGCATTAAATAGGAACCTGTCACCTAAATTTTTTCGGCAGGTCCTTCTTCAGGAAAGCCATGAGTTCGTCCCTTCGATCATAGAGGCGTTTGTGTTTCCTCTTGGGATGTTTGGCCAGGACATAGGCCGTAAGGATCGGCAGGGCAATGGTCGTGTCCACATAGGCTACAACCGAATCCGGAAGGCGCGCGGGGTCTACCTTGCCCCAGGAGACCGCCTCGGAAGGGGTCGCACCGGAAAGACCTCCCGTATCCGGACGCGCATCGGTCACCTGCAGGAAATAGTCGTGTCCCGACTCCGGGAGCCCGAAGACCTCCTGGATCTGCGGCTCGGTCTGGAGCACGAAATTCTTGGGAGAGCCTCCGCCCAGCAGGACCACGCCGCTTTTTAATCCGTTCTTCTTGGCATGGTAGATGATGGCGGCGGTCTCGTTTACGTCCAGAGAGACATCGATCCTCGGGCCGGTCCCCTTGATATTCAGCGCTGCGATATTCATCCCGATGGAGGAGTCGCCAGGAGAGGAGGTATAGACCGGGACCCCGTGCTGGTATGCGGCGGAAAGGAGGCTCACAGTCCCGAGGCCGAGCACCTTTTCCCGTTCGGCCACGAACTTCCCGATCCGGTAGTGGAGTTCGGCTGTGCCCATCTCCTTCCGGAACTCCGGAGCGGAGAGGATCTCACGGAAAAAGCTGTCCGTCTTCAGGAGCACGTCGTAGGAAAAGAGCACGTCATAGATCCGGATGACCTCCTCTTTCCTGAGCTCCCGGTCATCAAGAAACGGCGTCCCGCGGTGCAGGGTCAGCCCGATGCCGAAATGGGTGTCGTGGTAGAGGTTGGCGCCGGTGGCGACGATCCAGTCCACGAAGCCGTTCTCAATCAGCGGGATGATGCACGACCGGCCCAGGCCGGCCGGGGTCAGGGCGCCCGAAAGGCTCAGCCCTACGGTCACGTCATCCTTCAGGATCTTTTCGTTCAGGAGCCGGCAGGCCTCATGGATCCTTCCGGCATTGTAGGCGAGAAAGGTCCGGTCCACAAGTTCGGCAACGGTTTCATCCCCCCGTATGCCGTCCGGATGGATCGGCTGGCCTGAAAGATAGGGATGCTTTTTCTTTGGCATAATAGACATAACCTCCATTATTTTGATCTTTGATCTTTGATTTTTGATCTTTCACCCCCCGCTCTCCCCGCTGATGATCTTCCCACCGTAGATCTTCTTGGCATCATGGATCTTCCTTAATCTCTCCTCATAGTGCGGCTTGAGGGCATCCCTGATCTTCATGAGTTCGGCGATCTCTTCGGGCAGATAGGCCACGCCGTCCACCTTGTCCTTCAGGGAAGGGTGGGAGATCAGATAGATTTCAGTCCCGAGGACCTGGCTGAATATTTTCACGGCAATCCGTTGCTCACGGAACTGGTCTTCGGTCAGCGATAAGAGTGCCTTGAACTGTTCCGGGTTGGGGTCAGAGACGGTCATTTCCAAGCCCTGTATTGACCTCATCCAGCATGTGCCTCACCTGGTCCTCAGCAAAGTCCAGCGCCCCGCTCTGCAGGGCCTCGGCCTCGGCCTGCTCATTCTGCTCGAGGATACTGGATGCAAAGTACTCCTCTCTGAGCTGAGCCGAAGGGTTCTGATAAAGGACCTTCCCTGCCCGGTCCTTCAGGACCAGGCTGATGGTCGCTGAAAGGCGGTACTCGCTCACGGTGCTGGCAGCGCTTCTCGCCACCGATCCGTTTGAATAACCCGTGATACGCCCGGTCAGGACCTTGTCAGCCCGGGCCTCATCCACCACCATGACCCCCGCCTGGCTGAGTTCCCGGATCAGGGCGCCGGTAATCACGGCCTGAATGTTGGGCTCAGCAGATTCATTCACGAAGATGGGAACGGCCACAGTCCCGAATGAGGCGGGCGCCTTGGGGCCCGCACCCAGGTGGTATCCGCATGCCGTCAGGGCCGTGAAACAACACAGGATCAGTATCCTCTTTATCATGTCCATTCTGCCGCTCCTTATACCACGATGTTGACCAGTTTACCCGGCACCACGATGACCTTGCGTACCGTCTTCCCGTCCGTAAACTCACGAACACGGGCGTCGGAAAGGGCCGCCTCCCTCAGCATCTCATCTGGTGAGTTCGCAGGGACTTCTATCCGGCTCCGGATCTTTCCGTTGATCTGAACCACCACGGTGACCGTTTCTTCGCTGGCAATGGTCTCGTCATACTCCGGCCATACGACCTGTCCGATCCCACCCGTATGCCCCAGGGCCTCCCACATCTCTTCTGCGATGTGCGGTGCAAAAGGCGCAAGCATCAGGGCCAGGGCCTCCAGGGACTCTCGAAGCACCGGAAGGGTTTCCTCTGTAAACGCATCCTCCCTGATGGGGAGCAGGAGGTTGACGAGTTCCATGATGGCGGCTATGGCCGTGTTGAAGTGGAACCGCCCGTCCAGGTCGTGGGTGACCTTGCGGATGGTCTGGTGCGTTTTCCTGCGGATGGCCATGAGGGGATCGGGAAGCACTGCCGGAACGGCCGTCTCCTTCGGAAGTTTTTGCAGCCTCCCGGCATACGTGTAGACCAGCCGCCAGACCCGGTTCAGGAAGCGATAGGACCCGTCCACGCCCTGATCGCTCCATTCCAGGTCCTTCTCAGGCGGCGCAGCAAACAGGGAAAAGAGCCGGGCCGTATCCGCTCCGTATCTGCTGATCAGGAAATCCGGGTCCACCACGTTCCCCTTGGATTTGCTCATCTTGGCCCCGTCCTTGATCACCATCCCCTGGGTCAGTAGGTTCACGAAGGGCTCGTTTAGGGAAATCATTCCGAGGTCCCGGAGAACCTTGGTGAAGAATCTCGAATAAAGAAGGTGCATCACCGCATGCTCGATGCCGCCGATATACTGGTCCACGGGCATCCAGTACTCGGCTTCCTTGCGGTCGAAAGGCCCTTGGTCCCGCTCCATGGAGGCGTACCGCAGGAAATACCACGACGACTCCACAAAGGTGTCCATGGTATCGGTCTCCCGCCTGGCCTGGCGTGCACATACCGGACAGAGCGCACTGACAAATGCAGCATGGGAATCGAGCGGCGAGCCCCCGGTCCCGGTCAGGGCCACATCCTCGGGAAGGACCACGGGGAGGTCTTCCTCCTTCACCGGTACGATCCCGCAGAAATCGCAGTAGATCATGGGTATGGGAGCCCCCCAGTAGCGCTGCCTGGAGATCCCCCAGTCCCTGAGACGAAAGTTCACGGTCCTGTCACCGAGCCCCCGGATCTTGATCTCTTCGGTAATCCTTTGTTTTGCGGTCTCGCTCTCCAGGCCGGTAAATTTTTCTGAATCAACCATGATGCCCGGTTCGGTATACGCCTCGGTCATCTCCTCCTCCCGGATGGTGCAGTCGGGCGGCTGGATGACCACCTGGATGGGGATCCCGTACTTTTTTGCGAACTCAAAATCCCGCTGGTCATGGGCGGGCACGGCCATGATGGCGCCGGTCCCGTAGTCCATGAGCACAAAGTTGGCGATATAGATGGGCATGGTTTTATGGGTCATGGGATTGACGGCGAAACTCCCGGTGAAGACCCCTTCCTTCTCCACGTCCTCGGCTGTCCGGACGATCCGGTCGGTCCGGCGCATCCGTTCGATAAAGGCCTCCACTTCGGCCTGATGCCCGGGAGTGGTGAGAGAAGGGACCATGGGGTGCTCGGGCGCCATGCTCATGAAGGTGGCGCCGAACAGGGTGTCCGGCCTCGTGGTGAAGATCAGGATCTTTTCTTCACTCTCCTGGACCGGGAACTCCACCTCCACGCCGTAACTCTTGCCGATCCAGTTCTTCTGCATGGTGATGACGCGCTCGGGCCAGCCGGGAAGCTTATCGCAGAAAGAGAGGAGTTCATCCGCATACTGCGTGATCCGGAAAAACCACTGGGATAACTGCTTCTGCGTTACATCGCTGTCGCACCTCCAGCAGTGCCCCCCATCCACCTGTTCGTTGGCCAGAACCGTCTGACAGGAACTGCACCAGTTGACCGAGGATTCCTTGCGGTAGACCAGCCCTTTTTCATACATCTTCAGGAAGACCAGCTGCTCCCAGCGATAGTACCCTGGATCACAGGTCGCAACCTCCCGGTCCCAGTCGTAGGATAGCCCCAGCTGCTTGAGCTGGACCCGCATGGCCTTGATGTTTTCGTACGTCCATTTGGCCGGATGGGTCCCATGCTTGATCGCCGCATTTTCGGCAGGCATCCCGAAGGCGTCCCATCCCATGGGATGGAGCAGATTATACCCCTGCATCCGCCTGAACCGCGCGATCACATCCCCGATGGAATAGTTCCGCACATGCCCCATATGGATCTTCCCGGAAGGATAGGGAAACATCTCAAGGATATAGCACTTCTTCCGGGAAGGATCGGGAATGCTTTTGAAACTCTTGTTCTCTTCCCAGCAGGTCTGCCATTTCCGCTCAACAACTGCCGGATTGTACTCTGCTTCCACGTCTGCACCTCACGATTCCAGAAAATACATGAGGATAATTAACATAAGCCCCTTTTTTTTTCAAGTAAAAAGCCGCTATTCTACAGTCTCGCCGGGAAAGATCCGCATAGGAATAAAATTGCTTTTTTATCACATTCTGCTATGCTATGCCATTGTTGGTCGGTTTACATCCCCGGATGAATCGTAACCCATCATGCTGGAATCATTGCGCCTATGGACTTGACCGAAGAAGAGGCAAAAAAGACGCCAAAGAAAGCCATGGTCCTGGCTGCGGGACTGGGGGAGAGGCTTCGGCCCCTCACTCTGGAACAGCCCAAGCCGCTGATCCCGGTGGCAAACCGGCCGCTGATCGAATTCAACCTCGATCTTCTGAAACGCCATGGTATCGAAGAGGTCGCCGTGAACCTGCACTACATGGGGGACCGGATCAAAGAAGATCTGGGCGACGGCTCCCGTTTCGGGCTCAGGATCGTCTATTCCGAAGAGCCCACCCTGCTGGGTACCGGGGGAGGGATCAGGAAGATGCGGGACTTTTTCGGAGACCGTGCCTTTGTGGTGATCAATGCGGACATCCTTATCGACATCGACCTCGGGGAGGTGATCGGATTCCACTGTTCCCGCAGGGCCTTCTCCACCATGGTCCTCAGACCCAATCCGGACCCCGTACGTTACGGGACCATCGAAACAGATCATTCAGGAAGGATCAGGGAGTTCCTCG
This sequence comes from bacterium, assembly GCA_919901565.1. GTDB lineage: Bacteria > CG2-30-53-67 > CG2-30-53-67 > CG2-30-53-67 > CG2-30-53-67 > CG2-30-53-67. The sequence goes on along the minus strand of CAKKPE010000025.1, from coordinate 23,891 downwards.
GGAAGGTCAAAACCAGACAGGCCGGCCTGGAAAAATGGATGTTCACCGGCATCCACATCATGGACCCCGAAGTCATGAATTTCATGCCAAAACGCAAGACCTTCTGTATCAACCGGGACGTCTACGCCCAATGGATCCGCTCCAATAAGCCCTGTTACGGATATATCCACAGGGGATACTGGAAAGACCTCGGGTCCATCACAGACTATTTTCAGGCCAATCAGGACGTCCTCGTGAATAATGCGTTGAAACTGGGATCAGCGGATAACAGGCCGGCAAACTACAAAACGGGGAACGGGGTCACGGTAGACCCTGCCAGCCTGATCGGGAACGGCGCCGTTATCAAGGATGAAGCCGTAATCGGGCCCGGCGCCATCATCGGGGACCGGTGCACCATCGGCGCAGGGTCCAGGGTCTCCAACAGCCTCCTCTGGCCCGACACCGTGATCGGCGACCGCGAGAATATCCACGGCATGATCGTGACCCGGTACCAGAGGATACAGCTCCAGGAAAACAATGATCCCATACTCATCGCCTCATCAGAATGAATTTTAAGCTGGCTCATCACGGCAATAGGGATAAATAAAACCATGCTGCACTGGACAGAATATACCCGGATCATCACAACGCTGCTGGCCGTCGTGGACCCATTTCTTGCGATCCCCGTGTTCCTGAGCATCACCAGGGATTACACGGAGAGGGAGCGCAGGAAAACCGCCATAGTCGTGACCTTCACGGTCACGGTCGTGCTGCTTTGCACTGCACTGACCGGTGAGACGATCCTGAGATGGATCGGGACCAGCCTTGCCTCCTTCATGGTCGGAGGCGGTATCGTCCTCCTCCTCATGGCCCTGTCCATGCTCCATGCAACGGCCGGACATGTCCGGCAAACGCCCGAAGAGGAGATGGAGATGGCGGAGAAGAGCGCTGCGGCGATTGTCCCTCTGGGCATCCCCCTGCTGGCCGGGCCCGGGGCCATCAGCACGGTCATCATTGCCATGCACCGGGGAAGCAGCTGGAATCATTATCTGATCGTCCTCTGCGCCATCGTGATAGTCTGTCTCGTTCTGTGGCTCATGCTGCACCTGGCGCTGCCGATCGGAACGGCCATGGGAACACTGGGGCTCAATATCGCCAACCGGATACTGGGGCTCCTCCTCGCCGCCTTTTCCATTGAGATCATCGCCAACGGGTTGAAACAGTTGTTTCCGATCCTCTCCAAACTGCCATAACACAAATAAAATCTACCCCGGAATCCTCCCGTATATAAATAGCACCCAGAAGAATTTTATAATTTTATGGACGGATACGGAAGAAATACTATAAAGAACGGAACTTATAACGTGGTAAGCGCTCAAAACATTTATTATTTGGGCATGAACTATTGAATATCAATGAGTTACCATGGCCTGAGAGACCCCGAGATGAGATCTACCACGGAGAGCAACCCCGGAGAGCACCCGCTTGACTTCTGACTCATATGGGGCTAAATTTTATCTGTTTGAGAAAGCAGATTCCTGTCCATGTAACCATTAATTGAAAGGAGGATCGTCATGAATAACACGAATGCACGCTACAGAATCATCGCTATGGGACTGATCCTGGCTGCCTTTGCCCTGGGAGGAGCTGTGACATTGTTCCCGCTGCCGACCGGAGCCCAAAACAATCAACACTCTGACTATAACGGTTACCACTTCATTCCGATGACACTGGAAAAGGGACAGACCTTGTATATCAACTATTTCAACAGGTCCATATTAAATGCCAGTGTGGTGATGTCCCTGGTCGATGCTGAGAGCGGAGCTCTGCTCGCCGGCGGAAAAGTGATATCCGTTCCCCCGGGCCAAGGGGAAGTCTCTGATTCATACACCAACAACGGTGATTTGCCCATCTCGATCTTCGGCGTGCTTCAATTAGATAAACTCGCTGAACCACGACCCGATCCGATTGCCAGTATGCAGCTGACAGGATCAGCCGGTACCGTGGCTTTGGCTGAACCCAGGCCCGATCCAATACTCGCGTCCTGGTAAGACAGTTTTTCTTCTGGGCAAGCCGAGAATAAAAAATGGTGGAGGTGATGGGGATCGAACCCACGGCCTCAGCGTTGCGAACGCTGCGCTCTCCCAGCTGAGCTACACCCCCACGACGGATGACGGACTACGGACGACAGACAGCCAATAACAAACGACGGACGACAGTATACAGTAAACAGGGACTAAGAAAAATAAAAAACCCGAAGGCCGTATTACCGGGGCCACGATCAGACGGTCCTTGATGGACGATCCCTGCTTATCGGACGATGTGCGCTTCACACCCATCCTTCCGTGCAATCACTGCTTTTAAAACCCCTTCCAACCGGATTTCTGCCAAGATATCAAATAGCACAAGCCATTGTCAAAAGTTTTTGCAGCAGCGCACACAGGGGCGGGCCTTTTGGGAGGAGGCCAGGCCCGTGGTCAACCAGCCGCTTTCTGGAACACAAATTACCGGGACGGTCCTCCAACGGCTTTTCTTCTTGAAAAACCGGGAAGATTCCGGTAATCTTTTACCCCTGTCTTAAGTGAAGTGCTTTTCAAGACTTGAGGGTCCGAGGGGTCAAGGGTTCAAGTGGTCGAGTGAAGTGATAAAAACATAAGAGGTCGGGGGATCCAGTGTTTTTCTCTGGGGATTTTGTTTGCGTCTAAGTATTTCACTTGACCCCAAGATACCTTAATGTAGCAGCGGCCGCAAATGGCAAAGATGGGGAGAAGCGGTGCACGCGAAGCGTAACCCTTGACCCCTTGAACCCTCGACCCCTTTTTATCCACTAAATGGGAAAAGAACCTAAATTTAAAATATACAATAGGACCCGGCTGCGTCTTTGAAGTCTGACAAGTTTCTTCTTCTCCATGGAGGCCCTGCATGCCCCTGATACGCCTTGTTTGGGTCCTGCTGCTCTGTGTTTCGCTCTTCGGCTGCAAGACACCCGGGAGCCTCTACAAGATCTCGGTCATCAACGACCCAAGGATGGAAAAAGAGCTCGCCCCTTCAGGCGATGCGGTACACTTTGAAAAACAGGGGATCTGGGGGGCGGTCCGGCCCGTGGGTTACCAGGACCTCACGGACCCTTCTTCCCTGAACCGGGAGTGGGATTTCAGGAACCCTTTCGATGGGATATACGATCAGGCCGGGATGCCGGTCGCCTTTTACCTCCTGATCGAAAACCGGTCCGGATCAGCGATCACCTTCAACCCTTCGTCAAGCTTTTCCGTGGCCTATGCCCATGAACCACTTTTACAGATCGAATACGATGACCTTTACCAGGAACTCTACGGTTCACACAAAAGGGAAGCGGCGCTGGAAAATATCCGGAAGATGCTCTTCCGGAGCTACCAGACCCTGAATCCCGGCGACCAGGTTAGGGGCCTTCTCCTTTTCAGAAGGCCGGAACAGAAAAAGATAAAATCCGGGGAGATCTCCTTCCATATCCACAGGATCTATGCGGGCAGCCGGGAGATGGAATTGGCCATACCCTTCGTGCTGCAGATGGAGAAGATCGAGGCCCCCTCCCCCGGCAAGGACGGGGACCCGGAAGAACCCATAGAGGAGTAAGCCTAAATCTTTTGAATCACAAGTTTGACTTTGTTCCCCATGAACGTCTCAAGAGGATTTAAACCATGAATCAGGAACAGGAAGGCCCCGTTCAGGGACCCGCTGAAGATGATCTGGAATACCAGCGGATCCTGCACAATTACAAACAGTATCTTCAGTTCTATCCCAATGCCGCGGAAGTTTATTTCAACATGGGCCTGGTCCATGCCCAGTTTCATCATCCGGACGAGGCCATCCATGCCTATAACAAGGCCATTGAGCTCAAACCCGAACTGGTGCAGGCCTATCTGAACCTGGCGGGAATTTATATTCAGAAAGGCGATCTGGAGGAATCCATCACCCAGATCCGGAAGGCCATTGCCATAGAACCGGGCTTTGCCCTGGCGTACAGCAATCTCGGTTTCGTCTATATCCAGCAGGGAAAGTTGGACCAGGGGATCGAAGCATGCAGGAAAGCCATGGAGATCGATCCCCTCTCCATGGATGCCTGCCTGAAGCTTGCCATGGCTTGCCTGAAAAAAGAGGATTATGACGGGGTCATCACCGCCAGTTCCAGGGCCCTGGAGCTGGACCCTGAACTGGGGCTGGCAGAGAATTACCTCGGCGTGGCCTATTACCACAAAAAAGAGTTCCGGGCCGCCGTTGAGCATTGCGGCATGGCCCTGGCCCTCGGATTCCAGGTGGATGCAGAACTTCTCAAGTCTCTTGAGCCGTATGTGCCCAGGAAGGGATAAATGAGCGGGCCATGGACAAGAACCGCCTGAAAAAACGGCCGGCTTTCTGCCCTTTCTGCACCCACACCCATACCTTCAACAAGTCAGGCTATTTCAAGGATGGTATGGCAAGGATCTACTTCGTCCGGCTGAACCCTGATCATGACTGACACCGGCTCATCCGCCTGCCAGCAGGCCCGCTGGAAATACCCTCAAAATGACCGCCGGGAGACAGAGAACTTCTTGAAAATATTTATTTATTATGATACACATAAAAGGAGTGAGGGGCTGGTCCATGGAGATCGTATCCAACATCCTGGTCGTTGACGACAACAGGAATAACCTGGAACTCCTTTCAGATATTCTGGAAATGGAGGGGTATTACGTCCGCACGGCCGAGACCGGGGAGTCAGCCCTGCAGCAGGCCTTTCTGGAAAGGCCTGACCTGATCCTTCTGGATATCATGCTCCCGGGGATCGACGGGTACCGGGTCTGTGAAACCCTGAAGAAGAGGCCCGACACCCAGGACATCCCCGTGATCCTGATCAGTGCAAAAAGCACCATTGAGGACACCGTAAAGGGGCTCGGGTATGGAGCGGACGATTATATCCGTAAACCTTATAATGAGATGGAACTCCTGGCCAGGGTGAAGTCAGCCCTCAAGACCAAGCATCTGCATGACGAGGTCCGCCACACCAACCGGATGCTTTCAAACCAGAAAGAGCAGATCGAGACCATCATCAACACCATGGGAGAGGGCCTTTTCTCCGTGAATCAGGATATGGATATTGTCTTTTTCAATCACGCTGCCGAGGAGATCACAGGATACAACTTCCGTGAGGCCATCGGCAAAAACTGCGCAAAGATCTTCAAGTGCCCGGATGCGGAGACTTGCTGTTCCTTCCAGCCGGACTTCAGGCCGAGTCCGGGGCAGAAGGTCATCCGTGAGTATATGCTGGAACGGGCAGACGGGTCCAGGATCCCGATCCTGAAAAGCACGAGTTTTCTTTTCTCCTCTGAAGGGGAGGTGATCGGCCGGGTCGAGGTCTTCCGGGATATCAGCAGGGAGCGGGAACTCGAACAGAAGAAGGCGGATTTCATCTCCATGGTGATCCATGACCTCAAGAATCCCTTGAGCACCATCACCATCTGCGACAAGATCGTGATGAACGAAACAAGGGATAAGATAGACAAAAACCTGACCCAGCTGCTGGCGAACATCGAATCCAGCGCCAATAATCTGTTGAACCAGGTCAACGAACTCCTCGACATATCCAAGCTGGAGTCAGGGGCCATGGAGTTCAAGAAGCAGCGGATCGATGTGAACGATGTCATCGAGATCTCCATCAATACCCAGCGGTTGATCTCCAGGGAAAAGCAGATTGAGATTGAAAAGGATTTCGAAGCGGAACGCTATCCGGTCATCGGGGACAAGGATTATCTGATGCGCGTCATGATCAACCTGATCGGCAATGCCATCAAGTTCACCCCAAAGGGAGGCAAGATCCGAGTCGTGGCAAGGTATTGCCTGCAGACGGCGCCTGAACCTCCGCTCTCCCCTCAGCTCGAACAGGCAGAAAAGATCCTGGAGATCTCGATTTCAGACAACGGGACCGGGATCCCCGAAAATGATATCTCCACCATTTTTGAGAAGTTCCGGCGGGTCCGGGGCACGACCGAAATCGAGGGATCGGGCTTTGGGCTCTATATCGCCAAGGGGATCATTGAGGCCCACGGCGGCCGTATCCGGGTGAATAACAATCCGGACCAGGGGAGCACGTTCACCATTCTGCTGCCCGCCTTGAAGGAATAGGAACATATATCCGGGCTAAGGAGAGTTCATGAAGGATAAAAAGCTGACTTACAAGGACGCGGGTGTCGATGTCCAGGCAGGGGACGACTTTGTCGACCGGATCTCCCCCATCGTCAAAAAGACCTTCGGACCCGAAGTACTCACCGGGATCGGCGGGTTCGGCGGCCTCTTCGCCCTGGATACAAGCAAATACAGGGAGCCCGTCCTGGTTTCCGGGACTGATGGGGTGGGGACCAAACTGAGGCTCGCTTTCCTCACAGGCAGACACCAGTCCGTGGGGATCGACCTGGTGGCCATGTGCGTGAATGATATCCTGGTATCAGGCGCAAGGCCTCTGTTCTTTCTGGATTATTTCGCCACGGGCAAGCTGGATATAGAGCAGAGTACGGATGTGGTCAAAGGAATTGTGGAGGGGTGCCGGCAGGCCGGCTGTGCCCTGATCGGAGGAGAGACCGCGGAGATGCCCGACTTCTACCAGAAGGGCGAATACGATCTGGCAGGCTTTGCCGTCGGGGTGGTGGAACGCTCCGCCCTGATCGACGGGTCCCGCATTGTCCCGGGAGACAGCATCATCGGGATCGCATCGAGCGGCCTTCACAGCAACGGATATTCCCTGGCCAGAAAAGTTTTTCTGGACGTTCACAAGACGGACCTGAACAAGACCATCCCGCCCCTGAAACGGCCCCTGGCAGAGGTCCTCCTGGAGCCGACACGGATCTACGTCCGCTCCGTACTTTCTCTCATCGGGGAAAAGTCCGTGAAGGGGATGGCCCACATCACCGGCGGCGGAATCCCGGGGAACCTCCCGAGGGTTTTCCCGGAAAGATGTTCCGCCAGGGTCCGGAAGGAGAGCTGGGATGTCCCTGCAATCTTTTCCATCCTGTCCGATTACGGAGGTGTCCCAGAAGACGAGATGTTCCGGACCTTTAACATGGGGATCGGCATGGCACTCGTGGTTTCACCCGGGGATACCGGTGATGTTCTGAAGCACCTCCGGCAATCCGGTGAGACGGCGTGGATCATCGGGGAGGTCTGCAAAGGGAACCAGGAGGTGATTCTTCAGTGACAAGGAAATTGCGCATCGGCGCCCTGGCATCGGGCGGCGGTTCCAATATACAATCGATCATAGACCATATCGAGTCCGGTAAACTCCATGCCGAAATCGTAATCCTGCTTTCCGACAACCCGGAGGCCGGTGTGCTGCAGAGGGCAGACCGCCACGGCATCCCCCATCGGGTGATCCGCCCGGATGATTTCAAGGAAAAAGATGACCACGACCTGGCCATGGTCCTCGCCCTCAAGGAAACCGGAGTGGACCTGGTTGTCCTGGCCGGATACATGCGGGTCATCTCTCCAGTATTTATTGCCGACTTTCCGGGCCGGATCATGAATATCCATCCGGCCCTGCTCCCGTCATTTCCCGGCTTGCATGTACAGCAGAAGGCTGCGGATCACGGGGTCCGTTTCTCGGGCTGCACGGTCCATTTTGTGGACGAGGGGACCGATACAGGCCCGATCATCATCCAGGCCGTGGTCCCGGTCCTCCCCGGAGACACGGGTGAGACCCTGGGGGCCCGCATCCTCAAACAGGAGCACCGGATCTACCCGGAAGCCATTCGTCTCTTCTCAGAAAACAGGCTCAAGATCCAGGGGAGACACGTCCGAATCCTGGGGCATACCCAGGACACGGACCAAAGTCTGATCAATCCCTCCCTTCCCGGTTAAGATGAACCGCAAGATCCATCGAAGACCATGTTAATATAATATCTAACCCCGATATTGCACAAACAAGGAGGAGTCTGATGCATTTTGATATTGATGAGAAAAACCGCCTCCCGGAAATACGGACCGATGCATACCGTATCCTTGTGAAGGGAAAATTTACGCCTGCCAGCCTCAGGCTCCACATTCACGGGAAACGCAAGTCCTATCCGCCCGAGTTAAGGAAATCCATAGAACGGACCTGGGACCTGGCCCGGGAAGAGGCTGAAAAGAACGGCTGGAGCCTTTACAATGAAAACCTCTTCAGCCTCATGAATTACCAGGTCAGGGCGGGAACCCTCAACCTCCTGCTGGGAGAAACTGATTACAAGGAACTCCTGGGCACCAACTTCTCCCTCCCGCAGGAAAAAAAATCCTGTGATGAGAAGCTCCTTTCAGACGGAGTGGCCGTCTGCTCGGCGATCATCACCAAAGACGGTTTTTTAATCGTGGGAAGGAGGAGCCGGCAGGTCTTCCGGGGGAGCGGAAAACTGCATGTCTGTGCCGGCCATCCGGTCCCGGACCGTGTCCTCACAATCCAGGGAATGCTGAACGGAGAAAATTTTTTCTTTTCCGAAATGAAACGCGAAGTCATGGAAGAATTCCATATCCCTGCGAACAAGATCACCCGCATGGTCTGCCTCGGTGTAGTCAGGAGCCATCTCAGCAGGAAACCTGAGGTACTCTTCCAAACCTCAGTCAAGATCCCCAAAGACAAGATCATGGCGCTCTATGATACAGCGAAGGACAAGGGAGAACACCAGGAGATCCTCTTTGTAGAGTCGGCACAGGCGCCGCTGATCGAGTTCCTTAAGGCATATCATCAGGAGTTTACCGCACCGGGATTGGCAGCGGTTGTCTTCCATGGGGCTGAACAGGGATTCTGGACGCAATCCGCCTGATATGTCAGGTGGACTCAGGAAGGAACTCAGGGACCGACCCTCTGCAGCAGGGGTCGGTCCCTTTTATTTTTATTACCCCTGAAAGAGACTCGAGCAGGGTCTCGCAGAAAATACGAAATCCTAATATCTAAATCCTAAATAAATCCTAAACTCAAAATTCAAATGTCCAAAACCTCGTATAGATCTGCATGTTATACCCGAATCGTGCATGGAAGATTCTATTTCGCAAGACACAACCCCACACATAACGACTCAACATTTGGATAAATAAGTTTTGAGTTTTGAATTTCTGTGATTTGGATTTGTTTCGGATTTAGTGCTTCGAATTTAGAATTTCCTTACCAAATAAAACGGCACAGCCTTTCAACTATCCAATAAAGAAACAGGACAGAAGGGTTTCCGGTATCAGGAAAAATTTAAGAGTCCGATGGGACCTCAAGCACCTGCCCGGTCTGAAGGGCATTACCGGAGAGGCCGTTTGCATTCCTGATCCTGCTGACCGAGGTGTTGTATCTCTTTGCAATGGACCAGAGGGTATCCCCGTTGCGCACCTTGTACTGTTTGGATTGTCCGGTCTTTGTATCTTGTTTATAACTGGCTGTGGTTATGGTCAGGCCTCCCGGGACTTTCAGCTTTTGCCCGATACGGATCTTGGAGTTGTTCCGGATGTGGTTGAGTTTGGCAAGGGTATTGACCGATGTCCGGTATTTTGCCGCAACCTTGCCCAGGGTTTCGCCTTTGCGCACAGTATGTATTCCGGAGCTTCCCTTGCCTGCATAGGAGCGGTAATTGCTGTGTTTGGCCAGAACCGGCAGTGAACATTCCTGGATCTGATTGAGCTTGGCATGCAAAAGCTCGCTGGTTTTCTGAGGCAGCCTGAGTGTGTAGGTATAATCGGGGGTAATTTGCTGGCGAAGGGCCGGGTTCAGTTCTTCCAGCAGATCCGGAGACACGGAGATGGCATTGGCGATGTCTTTGATCTTCATCTGCCTGCTTACATTCATTGTATCGGACTGTATCGGAGCATCCTGTACCAGCTCCGTGAATCCGTATTTTGCCGGGTTCTTAATAATATGGAGCGTGGCCAGGAAACGGGGAACATACCGGACGGTTTCGGACGGGAGCGCGGGATAAAGGTCCCAGAAGTTGTCCAGGTATTCCTCGGGCTGCTTCCGGATTGCCCGAACCACGTTCATCTCGCCGCAGTTGTAGCCGGCCAGGGCTGAGGACCAGTCCCCGAAAAGGTCGTGAAGGAAGGTCAGGTATTCAATGGCCGCCTGTGTGGATTTCTGATAATCCATGCGTTCGTCCACCCAAGTGTCCCGTTTCATATTAAACCGGTACCCGGTCGAGGCGATGAATTGCCAGAGGCCCAGGGCCCTTGCCCGCGAGAAGGCCTTGTCCTTGTAACCGCTTTCAATCAAAGGGAGCCAGGATAGCTCGGTCGGGAGTCCGGCCTTACGGAACTCCGCTGCAATATATTTCTGGTACCGGCCTGACCGCCTGTAGGATTCCACAAAATAATTCCTTTCAGTAGTCTGAAAGGATTTGATCTCTCTTTCAATATGTTCGTTCATAACGAGGGGGATGGCCCCGTCTCCGATGGAATGGTTTGTTCTGGAACTGGCGTTGTAGATCTCAATCAGTTTTCTTGAGATCAGGAGCCGCAGGTCTTCTTTCTGCTGCAGGATATTCGAATCGCTCTCCGGTGAAATTTTGAGTATCAATTCATAACTCTGGTCCAGGACGTCAATGGCCTCGTCTGCCTGCCTCTCGTTCCAAAGGTCCTGAGAGGTTTGCAGGAGATTCAGGGCCTCATCAATGAGCCGCTGATCGGATGAGTCGCCGGAGGCGACCTCGGGTACGGTTTCTTCTGTAATCTGATGCGTACCGGTCAGGTCTTCATTCTCATCAAGAGCGAACCGGGACTCTTGCGTGGCGATCGCAGCCCTTGCGTATGATTTGTTTGCGGTGTTTGTTGTTCTTGCCGTGGTGGTGTTCAGATGACTACATGCCTGGAGGCCGGGAAACAGGATTGCAACCATACAAAAGCGCAATATTATTTTTTTCATGGGCCCTCTCTTTTCATAAAGGTTATGAATCCCGTTCTGTCAAAAATAGATTAACATTTTTTTATCATATCCTTATTATTTTGTATTTAAAAGAAAATATCAACAAAAAAATGCATTTCTGCAATATTTTTTAATGGGCGGATTGAAGTTTACCTGATGAACACATTTTGATACCCATCTGATAACAATATAGAAAGACTGAGCCGGGCCCCCTCTCTGCCACCCGGCATTTTAACTTGACTTGGATATTCAAAAGCCCTAATATGGCAAAATAAACCGGTTATATATAGAGGAAAAAAATATGCTCGAACTTCTTCTTCTGATCATCGGCGCCGTCCTGGTCAACAATTTTGTCCTGGCCAGGTTCCTGGGAATCTGCCCTTTTCTCGGAGTCTCCAATAAGGTGGAAACCGCTTTGGGCATGGGCATGGCCGTAATCTTCGTGATCACCGTGGCATCGATCGTGACTTACCTGGTCCAGAAATACTTGCTGTCGCCCCTGGGCATTGATTACCTCCAGACCATCGCCTTTATCCTGATCATCGCCACTCTGGTACAGTTTGTGGAGATGGTCGTCCAGAAGACCAGCCCGGTTCTTTACAAGGCCCTGGGGATCTACCTTCCTCTGATCAGCACCAACTGCGCCGTGCTGGGCGTGGCCATCCTCAACATACAGAAGGAATTTACCTTTGTGCAGACCGCGGTATTCGGTTTTGCCGCACCGGTCGGATTTACCCTCGCCCTGGTCCTGTTTTCCGGCATTCGGGAAAGGATCGCCCTGGCAAGGGTGCCGGCCGTATTCAAAGGAACCCCGATCTCATTAATCACCGCCGGACTCCTCTCTCTCGCCTTTATGGGGTTTGCGGGACTTGTCAAGTGAGGCATTTATGTGGCAGGCTATTCTGGGTTTAGGTGGGTTAGGGCTGGCCGCGAGCCTCAGCCTCGTGATTGCCTCCAGGAAGTTCGCCGTTGAGACGGACCCCAAGGTGGAGATGATCATCGCGTCACTCCCCGGCGCAAACTGCGGCGGGTGCGGATTCCCCGGATGCAGCGCCATGGCCGAAGCCATAGCCAGGAGCGAGGCCCCGATGACGGCATGTCCTGTCGGGGGGAGCGAAGCGGTCAAGAGAATCGCCGAAATACTCGGTGTGGAAGCCGAGACCCGGGAAGCGGTCGTGGCCAGGGTCCTCTGTATGGGAGGGTGCAAGTCGGCCGTGGAAAAGTCCAGGTATCACGGCATCTCCGACTGCCGGGCCGCTGCGATGATTTCCGGCGGAAGCAAGGCCTGCGGTTACGGCTGCCTGGGATTCGGGACCTGTGCCAGGGCCTGCCCCTTTGATGCCATCACCATGAGTCAGGATGGTCTTCCAGTCATCGACGAGGACAAGTGTACGAGCTGCGGCAACTGCGTGGCCGCCTGCCCCAAAAATATCATTCTTCTTCTTCCGGTCAACAAGAAAGTCACGGTCCTATGCAGCTCCCACGACAAGGGCGCCGTGGTGAAGAAGAAATGTTCGGTGGGGTGCATCGGATGCAGTCTCTGCCAGAAGGCCTGTCCCTTCGATGCCATTGAGATGGACCGCTTCCTGGCCCGGATCATCCCGGACAAGTGCCAGCAGTGCGGGCTCTGTGTGGGGAAATGCCCTACCCATGTGATCGAGGACCAACTCAAGGGGCTGCGGCCCGTCGCCCTGATTCAAGAGGCATGCAACGGCTGCGCTGAATGCGTCAAGGTCTGCTCTGTGGCCGCTATCCAGGGCCAGCCCGGGCAACTGCACATCGTGGACCCTGCCAAATGCGTGGGCTGCCGGGCCTGTGCAGATGTCTGCCCCATCCATGTGATTGAGATGCTCTCGAATACGGGAAAAGTTTCCGCCAAAGTCTGATGGTTTTCTTTATTACTTCAACATACCTAAAAAAAGCCATGAGAAAAAAGAATTAGCCGCTATCTAAAGAAACCCTTTGACAATCTCCTCCTTTTATTTTATAAAACGGGAAAATGTATGCGCTAAGAGAATTATGCATCACTCTTCTTTCAGAAAAAGAAGGTCTGCATTTTCCACTCTTTGGAAAAGAGGGTTAGTGCCTATGGCTCGTTGAGCCAACGGCTCATAGAGGAGATTTCCAACTCCGCCTTGGAAGACAGCATTTGTCTAAAGCAAATTAAAAGCACTGATATAGTATTCATAGGAAAACTTTTTCCCAGTAGTATGAAAATGTTTTCACAAATGTGGTAAAACTTTTCTACTTTATACCCGACCTCTTGTCCTTTTCCTATCCATCTTTCCCATCCATAGGATAAAAAAATGATTTTTTCTTTAATACTTTTAAGGGGTTGAATACTTTTTGTTAAATATAAGTAAAAAAGATATGGAAGTGGTACAATTTTTGCATTAAATTTTTATTGCTTCACCAGATAATCTTCCAGAATTTGTGTTATTTATTATCTTTTATAGTTCTTTTCTTGATTGTTTTATAACAACAGTCCTTATGATGTTTTTCCGGGGGGAGAGAAAAATGAGAACGAAACATGTCGTATACGCAGGAGCCTTTCTTCATATGATGATTCTGCTTTCAACACTTACGGGATGCATTGCCACAAGCTCATTCCCACTCAGGGCAAAACCCGGAGAGACCATTGCCCTGACCCTCGGCCGGACAGCTGATGAACAAGGGCAGGGAGTCACAAAGAATAAACTGGTTGTCCGAATTAAGGATTCGGGTGGCGTTGTCGTAAAAGAGATCAATGGGAGCAGTAATGGAGGGGCTGCTGGAAAAATCCGGACGGTTTTCCGGTCCTTTCCAGATCCTTTGAGTAACGCAAGTTATGACCCCATTGGAGGATTTACCGGTCAGCTTGGAACTCTTATCAATCTGCCCAATGATCTTTTTCCCGGATTGTACACACTCAGCTGGGAAACAACGGACGGCACGCTTCCGTATTATGGGGCAAGTATTTTCCCACTTCCCGGATTTTTCGATAATCACTCGATACGGCTTGAGATCCTTTCTGGGGGCACAGGTTCCCCCCATGTATTTTCGGAGGCACTCGGAATGAGTGCGAGCCTGTCGGATCTGCAACCAAAGTCGAGGATAGAATTCAGTCTCCAGACGACTCGGACTGATATTGGGGGATTAGCTGTCCGATTTAATTTGAAGCCGGCCACATTTTTTAAAGATCCTGATCCTGCGAGCACCGGGTGCGGCCTTGATGCGGACAGTTTAGGCGCAACTAAAACCGTACAGAAGTACAAGGACCAAGGCCCATACTTGTCACAGAGCCAAGTATTTGATGGGAGCTCACCCTTTACACATCATACCATTATACAACTGATCAAAGAAACGGGTGGCAAGCAGCAAGACTTTAAATTTTATATTGTATTTCCCTATAACGGTTACTGTTTTTTAAACCCCAGCGATATTGATATGTCTGGTATCGAAGGATTTACCATGTCGGATCCAACGATCAATCTAGGGCAACTCGATTCGAGTCATTTTGTTGTTTATGACCTTAACGGTAATGCTATTACAGATGCTACGATGAACGTAAGATACTTTAGCGGGCCGTAAGAAGAGGCGCATCTCAAGTGAAAACAGTCATATTGGAGCTTTTACTCCAGATCATATGTCCTATTAAAGACACTTATGAATGGATAGACATGTGCCCTTATGCTCTTTGTTCCAAGGAAAGGAGGAATTCCTGCCATGGTTAGCTGTGTGGAAAACAGACCAAAACGCTTTTTTCTATTTTTGGGTTTATTACTTGGGTTCCTTTTGCTCTCCACAGGACTTAGAGCCGACCAGGCCCACGATGGCGATGTGGCTCCCAGGGGAAATCCGGACGGACAAGTGAACACAGCAGATGTGCTGGTTCTTCAAAGGATTGTTTTAGGGCTCATCACCCCTACCCCGGATGAACTGATCCGCGGGGACATTGCCCCTGTTTGTAGCCCGGACGGAATTATCAACATAGGTGATGTACTTGTAGCTAAGCGGATCGCTTCCGGCCTGTTGACATTGGACCTGACACCGCCGGTCATCAGCATTACTTCTCATAATAATAATGATATTGTTTATAGCGCGAACGTAACCATAGCAGGTACAATCAACGACAACACTGCTTCTGTTTATGTAAACGGAACCCCTGCTGCTGTAAGCAACGGGACATACTCTGCCGGTATCACGCTGGGGGCAGGCCCAAACACCATTATTGTTGATACTATAGATCCCTGCCAGAACCAATCTCAGTTACAGATTACCTTAAATTATAGTACCGGCCCGACAAATGTAAGCGGCAACATAACTACGAACACAGCCTGGTCAGTAGCCGGGAGTCCCTATATTGTCGGGGGGAACCTAACCGTCAATCCTGGAATCACTTTGACGGTTGAACAGGGGGCAGAAATAAAAGTTGGAAGTACTTATGGTCTGATCGTGGACGGTTCTTTGATTATCAACGGGACGGAGACGTCTCCTGTGGCCTTCACCTCCAACGCATCGGTCAAGGCCGCGGGGGACTGGCAGGGGATCAAGTTTACGAGAAATGCGGGAAGCGTCTTGCAGATCGACCATGCCGTGATTGAGTACTCCAACTATGGGATCCAGTACAGTATGGACGGCGGCACCGACAGCATATCCATCACCAACAGCACGATTCGAGAGAGTCTAGGCAAGGGGATATACATTGAGGTTACCGGCGGAGGAGTCCTCACGGCGGCTCTGGATAACAATGATATCTACAATCACAGCTCGCACGGGGTGCATACCTACACCAAGGACAGCGGCTCCAGTCTGAATCTGGACATCACGAACAGCCGGATCCACGATTTGACGGCCGGCATGGGGATCTATGCCTATTTAGGAGTGTATGGCACCCAGGATTTGTTGGTGGATCAGGATGTCATCACCAATACCGGCGATCACGGGATCTATGTGCATCACAGTTGGAATTATGGTACCACCACCACGGCCGTGGTGACGGGGAACCAGATCACGGGGAGCAAGAACAACGGCATCTATCTCTATCAGCAGTATGGGTACAGCACCGTTTCCACGACCGTGCAGGGGAACACGATTGTGAACGGCGGAACCTACGGGATTCATGCCTACGCCGTAGCGAGTCAGGCGGCCTATCCTTATTCCTTGGAGATCTCCGGGAACACAGTAAGCGGATCGGGTACGGGGATCTATCTGGAGAACGGCTCTACGAGTTATTATTCCCGGCTGGACATTTTCAACAATACCCTGACGGGGAGCGGGACCGGGAGCACGTATTATGGGATCTATGCCTATTCCAATGCCACGACCGGGGATTTTGCGCCGGTGATCATGGCGAACCGGGTTTCCGGCTACGGGGGCAGCGGGATCTACTGTAAGCAGGCTGCTTCCTATGCTATCTTGACCCCGGTGATCGCCTATAACACCATTCAGAACAATGGTGGGGATGGCCTCTGGCTGGAGACGAGTGCGACATCGCCTGCGGTTTATAACAACATCACGGGCAATACCGGCTATGCCCTGAACAACCAGGGGGGATCGGTCATCGATGCCCGTTACAACTTCTGGGACGCCTCGGTCCTTTCGGACATGGGCACGGGCGTCAATCCCAAGAATATTTTAGGGATTTACGATGCCTATGACAATTCGTTAAAGGGCTCCGTCACGTACGATCCCTGGAGCGCATCCCAGGTGGTCGTGGACGGTGCTCCGATTTCCTCGATCCGGTCGCCTGCACCTAATGAGACGCTTCTTGATCTTTCCAAGACCGTGACCGGGGTCGCCTATGCCGCGGCTGGCGTGAGCAAGGTCGAGATCCGGATTGACGGCGGAGCGTGGACCCCGGTGACCGGGACGAATTCGTGGAGTTACAATGCCGTGTTTACTGAGGTAGGTCCCCATACCATCGAGACCCGTACCACGGACAAGAACAATGTGGTGCAGGCTCCGGCGACCCTGGTCACGATAAACATTGACACCAGTCTCCCCACCACGTCCGGGACCATGACGTCCGATGAGACGTGGAGCGGGGCGGTTTCCCTTACCGGGGATGTGACTGTGCCTGCCGGGGTGACCCTGACCCTGAATGCCGGGACCACCATCGCCTTTCCTGCGCTGACCGACGACCAGAACGGCGGGGCCAACACCTCCCGGTCTGAGCTGATCGTGAACGGTTCTTTGATTATCAACGGGACGGAGACGTCTCCTGTGGCCTTCACCTCCAA
>CAKKPE010000025.1:0-6718 GCA_919901565.1 bacterium | reverse complement strand
TCTATGCCTATTCCAATGCCACGACCGGGGATTTTGCGCCGGTGATCATGGCGAATCAGGTCAGCGGGTACGGGGGCAGCGGGATCCGCTGCGAGCAAGGTAGTGCGTCTACGGACCGGGTCTTGACCCCGGTGATCGCTTATAACACCATTCAGAACAATGGTGGGGATGGCCTCTGGCTGGAGACGAGTACGGCGTCGCTGGTTGTCTATAATAATGTAACAGGCAATACCGGCTATGCCCTGAACAATCAGGGGGTCTATGCTCTGGATGCTCGGTATAACTGGTGGGGGGTCCTCACCACCATGACCATGGACCAGGGAGGCAACCCCAAAAATATCAACGACATATATGACGTATACGACGGGAGCACCAAAGGGACCGTAACGTATGATCCATGGTTGAGCCAGGCACTTACAGTCAGCGGATTGCCCTTATCGCATCTCCGTGGTCCAGAGCCGAACACGACGATCGGCGGCGGCGGAATCAGGATCACAGGTGTGGCCGTTGCCGGAACGGCTAAGGTAGTCAAGGTGGAAATCAGTTTTAACGGCGGGGCCACATGGAATCAGGCCACAGGAACCAATACCTGGACCTACGATTGGATCGCTCCTTTGGATGGGAATTATACGATATTAACCAGGGTAACCGATAGCGATGGACGCGTGGAAGTCCCCCATGCAGGGACGCCGGTCACCGTGGTTGCCTCGGCCATCCCCAAATATGGCACTGTGTTATCCAACCAAACGTGGTCCGGAACCGTTAACCTGGAAGGGGATATCACCATTCCATCGGGTGTCACCATCACCATTGCGCCAGGGACACAAATCCTGTTCAGAACGCTCCATGACAAGAGCTTCGGCGGCACAGACAGCAACAACTGTGAATTACAAGTGGAAGGCTCCCTGATTACTCAGGGGACAGCAGCATCCCCCATCATTTTCTCATCCGCAGCCGGCACGCCTCAGAAGGGGGACTGGCAGGGGATCATTCTCAGGCCCGGAGCGAATTCGCAACTTTCCATCGATTATGTTACTGTGGAATATGCAAAGACAGGAATCGACTATCAACTCGCGACCGGTTTGACAGGGAATCTCAGCATCACGAATTCCACGATCCGGCATAATCTCGAATCCGGCATCTCAGTCCGCTCCATAGGCACGGCAAAAGAGACCACAACAATCAGCCATAACGTCATTCAAGACAATAATCAATATGGCATCTACTATTATGCCGACAACACCGCGGTACAGGCCACACCCACCATTACCTTCAACGATATCCAGAACAATGACTATGGCGTTTATCTGCGCAATGCAACCATTCCTCGCCTCCGTCAGAACAACATGATGAACAATACCACCTATGGCCTGTATAATTACAACACCCAGACTCCTGTGGACGCGGCGCTGAACTGGTGGGGATCGGTTACCGGTCCTTCAGGTACCGGCTCCGGTTCTGGAAATGCCATTAGTGTGGGAGTCATTTATGATCCTTGGCTTGGGGGGGTCTTCCAGGATGCCTTTTATGCCGACGACGCCTATTTCAGCGCCCCGGCATTTACTCCGGGAGGCGGAACCAATATCCAGATCACCCTGTCGGGCGATGCAAACTGGACGATCACCTTCAAGGATCAGGCAGGAACCGTTGTGGATACCATCACGGGCACAGGAAAAACCATTTCCACGACATGGGATGCGTCTCAATACCCCCAAGGGACCTACACCTATACCGTCACAGCAGTCGAGACAGCGACATCCAAGGTACTTGTCCCCTTCACCGGGACTTTAACCTCATGGCTTCCGACGGTATCCATCAACGATCCTGACTTCATCAATTATCAACAAATAACATTGAACCTGAATGCGCCTAATGCAGTGACCATGATACTCAGCGAAAGCCTGGATTTTGCCGGCGCCCAGTGGACAGGATATAGCACATCAGCAAATATCACACTTTCCGGTACCGAAGGACTGCATCGGGTCTATGTCAAGTTCCGGGACAAGAACAGCAACGAAGGAAGTCCTGTATCGGATACGGCAACCTTCGACGTGACGCCGCCTGTAGTGAACGTCATCGCTCCTGTAGAGGGAGAGGTCTTTGAGTAGATAGTTCACAAAATTTCCCCTTGCCCCTCTTTTCCAAAGAGGGGCAAATCCCTCCCTTTGAAAAAGGGAGGTTAGAGCCTGCCCTCGAATGGGTTTATCGGGGGAGGGATTTTCGGTATGATGCCGTTTCTATTATGAGAACCTTAATAATAACATCAAACCAGAGTGGGAGAAAAACCGTGATAAAAGAATTATGGAAAAAACATATGGGCTATCTTGTTTTGATCCTGATTTCCCTCTTGTTGTTTGTCCCCTTGAGCGAAGCAAAGAACGTAAATCCGCGTCTTCAAAGCTATTCCAAAGAGGTCCGTTCCATCATCAAGCTCGGCAAAAGGGGCGGAGACCTGTCGCCCGTCTCCACGGCTTTCAAGGATGCAGACAATCAGTCGTTTATCGACGCCATAGACACCTGGAACGCCCACAACTGGAAAGTGGGATCTGAGAAATTCAAGAAACATCTCAAAGATTTCCCGAACAGCCCCTGGGCCGGTGAATCGGAACTCCATATCGGCTGTTACCTGGGATATCAGACCCTCTATCCCGAGGCCAAAGAGCAGTTTTCCAAGATTGTCTCCAGATACCCCGGGACCCGGATCTCGCACAAGGCCCTGCAGCGTCTGGCCGGTGTCTACTACCTGGAAGGAGACTACCAAAAGGCCCTGGACACCTTCAAGGCGCTTCGTGCCGAGAAAGACGTCTCCTGGCAGGAGTTGACCTATGCCCTGCACTGGTGGAGACATCTGAGCCGGGTCATGGAGAATCCAGAGACTACGCAGCTCTTAAACCAATGCGGCTTGAAATCCCTGGCATTCCTTTATGAAGCCAAAGAGATGAAGGAGAAAGCCCTGGAGATGGATGCGCAAGCGGCAGAGGCAAGAGAGGAGTCGACCTTTGGAGAGCTTTTAGCGATTCTCAGAAAGGACTTTCCCGAAGCGGCCGCCATCTGGACGGATCTCAATGGATTGAGAAAAATTCATCTCCCCGTCGTGGCCTATATGGACCCCCGTCATTTTGTTTTGCTGAGGAAAATAGAAGGGAAGACCATCGAAATACAGGACCCCTATGCCGGCGATCTTAAACAGTCTGAAGAGATTTTCCTGCAGAAATGGACCGGTAAAATTCTTGTCCTGGAAAAGGGTGATGCGGCAGTGGGTCCCATGCTTCCGGAGGAAGAACTGAATCAGATCCAGGGCGGATGCTGCGGGAGCCCTGTTCCGGAGCCCAATCTGGGAAACAATACGAACCAGCCCACGGATGGAGGATGCGGCGGCTCCAAGGGGAGCCCGACCTTCCGTGTCAATATGATCAACTTCAATCTCATGGTGGAAGACACGCCTCTTTATTACACCCCGGGCAAGGGGCTTCCCGTAGAGATCATCCTGACCTTTAATACCGGCGATGCCGCGCCTCCCTCCAATTTTGGAAACAAATGGAGTTTCAATTACGACACCCACTACCTTCTAAATCCGGACAACAACATCGTCATCATCCGGCCGGACGGGAGGCGGGACACTTACCTTCGGAATGCGGACAATACCTTTACCCCGCCTTCCGGCATCTTCGATACCCTGACGGATAATAACAATGGAGAGTACACGCTCTATCTGAAGAAAGAGAAACTGATCTATCATTACAATAATACCCAGAATCTTGCCTATATCGAGGACAGATGGGGCAACCGCCTTAACTTCTTCTACGATCCCCAGGACCAGCTCGACTATATGACTGACGCCCTCGGCCAGACAACAGACTTTACTTTAGATGCCGACGGAAGGATCATTAAGATCACCGATCCCTTTGGCCGGCATGCGGACTTTACCTATACACCCGAGGGTAATCTTGAAACCGCAACCGACATGGGGGGATACCTGAGCAGCTATACCTACCAGGTCAACACCGAGACCTCCGGACAAGAGGACCTGGCCGGCACCTATGATGTGACCTCCATCACCACCCCTTCGGGGACCACAACATTCAAATATATCTACCAGGACGGACAGTTTGGCGGTTATCCGCCCATCCCTCAGCATTCCGGCGAGAATTATCACATCCTGGTCACCAATCCCCAAGGCGATATCACCGAGTATTACTGGGACGGCAATCAACGAACTGAGCGAGTCACCCGGGGTATCCATGAGATCTCGGATGCCCAGCATACCAACGGCTTCATCGACTATGATGAACGAAAATCCGGTATCACCACGATCTACCTCTCCGATTCAAGCAGCCGGGTTAGCTATATCTACAGGGAATCCGATCAGAGCTACGGATTGACGACCGGCATGACCAAAGACAGCGAGCCCTATATCCGCGAAGCCTATTACACATATAACAGCAACGGCCTTCCATCTGCCATCGCCAATGCCTACGGCAAGAGCATGACCCTGGGCTACGACACCCGGGGAAATGTCATAAGCATCAAGGACTATCTCAGCAAGGAAACCAAACTGGAATACGATGCCCGCGACAATCTGATCACTAAGACCGATCCTTTAAATCACATCACCCGGTACGAATACGGCGGAAATGACAATCTGACCCAGATCATCTTAGACCGGCCTGACCCGGAAACCGACATCGTGACCAACCTGACCTACACCCTTGACGGCAAGATGGAAACCGTGATCAATCCCATGAACAAAATCACCACGTATGGATACGATACTAACGGCCATCTCATATCCATCACCCCCCCTTCGGGCTATCCCATGACTTTGAGCTATGATCCCAAAGAGCGGCTCGCCTCGGTCAAGGACAGCAGCAACCAGACCCTGGAGACCTACACCTATGATGATCTCAATCGCCTGATCCGGATCGACTACCCTGATCTGACCTTTAAGCAATACACCTATGCCTGCTGCAGAATCGAATCCGAGACCGACCGTGGGGGCAACACCACAGCCTACGGATACGACGGGGCCAAACGCCTGACCTCGGTCACCGATCCGGCAAACGGGATCACCCGGTACACCTATGACTTGGCCGGAAGGCTCACGGAGGTCATCGATGCCGAAAACCGAAAGACCGCCTACACCCTCAATCCCCTGGGCTGGATCACCCAGGAGACCAAAGACGATGGCACCACCACGAAATACACCTACGATGCCCTGGGAAGGATCACGCAAAAACAGGACGGGGAGGGGAGGCTCACGACCTACACCTATGACGACAACTCCCGTCTCACAAGGGTGGACTATTCTGAAGGAGACTCTGTCAGCTATACCTACTACGACAACGGACTCATCAATACCGTGACCGATGCCGGCGGCACCACGACCTACACTTACGACGATGTCGGTCGTCTGGATACCATCGACGGGCCGGCAGGCAATGACCTCCAGACCTATACCTATGATGATCTTTTTAACGTGACGAGCTTTCAGGACCCGAGATACGGCACGGTCCTGAACGGCTATGACTACAATCTCAACCGGCTGCATCAGATCACCGACCCGAACAGCAATCTCATCACCTACACCTATACCCCCGATACCATGCTCAATCTCAAGACCGTCAATTACCCCAACAATACGCTGATTGACTACACCTATGACACCCAGCACCGCCTCACCGACGTGATCAACAAAACAACCGCCGGAACGGTCTTTGCCTCATATCATTACAATTACAACAATGCCCAGAACCGAGATAAACTCACCCTCCTGGATGCAAGCACCCGAGACTACGGCTACGATGCTATCAATCGCCTGATCGCCGAGACCGCAAGAGACCCCCTAGGCGCCCCTGTAAGGACCGACACCTTCGGCTATGACAAAGTCGGCAACCGGACCTCCTACATCCGGGATGCAAATCCCCTGACCCTGGGCTACAACACATTAAACCAGCTCGTCACCGCCGCGGCCAACCCCCAGCCCGGGACCGGCAGCACCACCCTCAGCGGCACCGTGACCGACAATCTAAGCCCCATTAAAAGCCTCACCATCAACGGCACACCCGTTACCCCGGATGCAAGCGGAAACTACAGTCTCAACGTCACGTTGAACCAGGGCGAAAACATCTTCACCATCGTCTCCGAAGACATGGCCGGAAACATTTCCACAAAGAAACGGAAGGCCTATTTCGGAGTGGACACCTCCTGGGTCTATGATCTGAACGGAAACCTCCAGCGCAAACAGGATATTCCGACCAATACCATCGACAACTTTGTCCAAAACTCCCGGAACCAGCTCACGCAATACCAGAAGCTGATCAACGGCGCCCCCGCAACCACAGCCGCCTACCAATACGACCCCATAGGACGCCGCACCCAGAAGACCGTCAGCGGAACAACAAGAAAATACGTCTACGACCGTGAAGACATCATCTTAGAGCTTGACAGCAGCAACACCGTCGTAGCAAAATATACTCATGGCCCCGGCATCGACATGCCCATCTCCATGCAGCGAAACGGGCAGACCTATTATTATCACTTTGATGGATTAGGATCAGTCGTGGCGCTGACCAATTCCACAGGAACAGTCGTGCAGAAATACGAGTATGATGCCTTCGGGAACATCCTGACCGAGCAGGACCCGAACTTCGAGAATCCGTATACCTTTACCGCAAGAGAACGAGATAAAGAATCGGGACTCTATTTCTACAGAGCGAGG
>CAKKPE010000024.1 GCA_919901565.1 bacterium | reverse complement strand
AAGCCGCCGCCCCCGCCGCTCCCCCAGGAACTGCCGCCGTAAAATCCTCCGCCCGGCCGGAAACCGCCTCCCCCGCGTGATCCCGTTGAAGAAAAAAGCATGGGAAGCAGCAGTCCTGCGGCAAAACCCAGGATGCCGAGAATAATGAGCAGAAAAATCCCGGAAGAGGAAAAGGTCATATACGCGAGAGCAGGCAGGCCTATGGCCCCTGAAATCCCGCCCAAAAACCGCGAGATGCTTCCGAGGAAAAGAACGACAAAGAGGGCATACATGAGAAGCGTCGTGAATTGTCCGAAATCGTCATGCTTCTGCGGGCGGTGATTTTCATCCGCCTTGAATTCCCCTCTCACCGCGTCAATCAGGGAAGAGACCCCTGCGAGAAATCCTCCGTCAAAGTCTCCCCGTTTGAACCGCGGCTTGACCACGAGGTCAATGATTCTCCCGGCCATGAGATCGGTCAGATTCCCTTCGAGGCCTCGTCCGACCTCGATCCTCATCTGCCTGTCTTCCTTTGAGACAACGAAGATGACGCCGTTGTCTTTTCCCTTGAGGCCGATTTTCCACGCCTCGGCAACCTTGATGCTGAATTCCTCGATCACCTCCCCTTGCAGGGACGGGATGGTTAAAATTACGACCTGCGTCGAGTCCGTTTTTTCAAACGAGATGAGCTCCTTCTCCAGTTCAGCCCTGGCTGAATCGGAAATCATGCCGGCATAATCATTGACATGGCCCTGCAGTTCCGGCACATCGAGTGCATAAGATACGGAAGAGAGCATCAAGAGCGAAAAAAATATAGCCAGGAATGATGGTTTCATCTTTCAGAATTTAACCTTCGGCGCCTTTTCGGCACCCGCCTCTGCCTTGAACGGCTCTTTGAGTTTAAGGTGTAGCAGCAATGAATTGGTGAGGCTGTTCGGGAATATCCTGATCGACGTATTAAAGGTCTCAACGGTCGTGTTGTAACGGGAACGTGCCACATTGATCCTGTTTTCCGTGCCTTCGAGCTGGTGCTGAAGGTCCAGGAAATTCTGATTGGCCTTGAGGTCCGGGTAGTTCTCCACCACCACCATAAGTCTTGCAAGGGCACTGCTCATGGAGGCCTGGGCCTCCTGAAATTGTGCAAGGGCCTGCGGGTCATTGAGCATATCCTTGGACATCTGTATGCTCCCCACCCTGGCCCGTGCATTTGTAATCTCCGTCAGGGTTTCCTTTTCATGTGCTGCGTAACCCTTTACGACCTCCACCAGATTCGGGATCAGATCACTCCTTCTCTGATAGGAGGACTCCACGTCTCCCCATGCCGCCTTGACTGCTTCTTCATTCGCCTGGATCGTATTGTAACCGCATCCCCACATACTGGTCAGTAGAACGGCAAACAAAGCAAAGAGTAAATGCTTTTTCATGACAACCTCCCTCTGATAAATAAATCCATTAATCAAAACTCATCCATGGCGATCTTTAAAGTATGATACCTGACGGGACAATGATTTTTTAACAGACCGCTAAGGATTGGTCAAGAAAAAACTTATAAAGGCTTTACATGAAGGCTTTTTGTCTTGACCGGTCCCGGGATTTTTGATAATAGGGTGAGTATGCTTAAAAATCATGTTTAAGGCAAAAAGCTATCGATCTTGAGCATGAAACCATTGGCCCCGGGAAAGGATTATAAAAAAAGGAGAACCCCGTGGACTGGAAAGGCCTTTCAAAGGAACGGATCGAACTTGCGCTCCCACTCCTGATTGTCAAGGGGTCCAGGGGATTCCTGGCATGCGGGTATGTCGATGTCGAGACCTGCAACAAGACCGGCGAGGCCTGCGCCATTGTCAGGGGAGTCAAAAGCCACGAGGATATGCTGGGCGCTGATGTTCAGGCCGTCTCCCGCGAGGCGGAGAATCTCGGTGTCCGGCCCGGGATGAAAGGCCGGGATGCCCTGGAGATTTTCAGATAGACTGGGTTATACATAAGAAGGCAGAAGCACGGACAAAATTCGGGGAAGGTTATGAATGAAACGGGTGACTGGGTTCAAACCATAGCGGTTTCAGAACTTGATGAGAACCGTCCCACGCTGGCCCACGCCAAAGGCATACCCGTGGTCCTCATCCGGACAGGCGGCGAGGTCTATGCCCTGTCCAACAGCTGCGCCCACATGGGGTGCCCACTGGCTGACGGCCTGCTCGAGGGGGATTTTCTGAGATGCTCCTGCCATGAATGGGCCTTTGATATACGGACCGGCGAACTCTGGGAGGCGTCCGAGATCCGTATCCCCACGTACCCGGCTAAAGTTGAAGCGGGGTGGGTCTGGGTCTCACCGCAGGAGGAGGGGGGATGAAGAAGGTCTTTATCTACACAAATTTTTCCTGTCAGGCCTGCCGCAGGCTCAAGGAATTCCTGCGCAGGCACGATGTTTCCTTCGATTACGTGGACATCGATAGATTAAGCGGAGAGGACCGGGATGTACAGAAAGAGAAGGCCCACCGGCTCAGCGGCGGCTGGGACATTCCCGTTGTGCAGGTGGGTGCTGAGGTGAGAGTGGGATTTGACCCGGACTGGCTGGCCGAGGCCCTGGGCCTGCCGGACGCTGGGATGGGGATCCCTGTTCCCGGAGAGGACTGGGTCGGGAATCCTTCGCTTGCACCGCGGAGGGAGGCCTTGAGGGTGATGTTCGATCCGCTGGCCCGCGCCCTGGGGTACAAGTTCACTCCCGAGCTTCAGGAGGCGGAATTCCTCCTGGAGCAGGTGGCCCGGAATGAAACCGTTTACGGGATGCCCTTCTGTCCGTGCAAGATGGTCTCCGGCAGCAGGGAACTGGACCTCAGGATCGTGTGCCCCTGTATCCCTTTCCACCGCAAGCATTTCGACTCCATGAAGCGGTGCTGGTGCGGACTCTTTGTGCATGAGGACGTGCAGGAGCCCCGGATGCTGAAGCAGGTCCCTGAACAGGAGACCGGGAAATAAGATGAAGATCCAGGCTGCAAGAACCGGAGAGATCCTTCCCGGAGGGCTCAAGGCGGTCCGGCACGGGCAGGAACGTATCCTGCTGTGCAACGTGGATGGGAACTACTACGCAGTGAGTGAGCAGTGCGGCCACATGAAGGTCTCCATGACGGCGGCTTCACTTTACCGGCACATTCTCACCTGCCCGCTGCACAAGGCGCAGTTCGATGTCACCACAGGAAGGGCCTTGAGCGGGCCCGTGCCTCCGCCTCCATGGCGGCCCCAGCCCAAGGCCACATCGGATTACATGAGATATGAAGAGATGGAGATGGTCAAGATTCCAACCCGAGACCTCAAGGTCTATCCGGTCAGCATGGAAGGGGACCTGATCCTGATCGAGGTTTAGAAAGGTGGAAAGGGGATAGACGGTTTTGATTTATTCTGACATCAACACAACTTCAGTTGACACGGCACACTTATTCAGGCAGTCTATGAACCTATGGAGAGAACCAAGCGGGCGAGCATAGAGTTTTCGTTGATCTGGAAAAGTCTCCAAGCACAGCACAGGGACCGGTTTCATTTTTCGAGGATCATTTTCTGGCGGGATATCTTCCCGGGCGGTTTCGCTGATGCTCTTCCCGGTATGGCACAGGGAGAAGAGAGGACAGAAGATTTTGATGCCGGTGTCCTGGTCCCGTGCTTCAGCAGCAGGAATGTTTTCCCGGTCATGGAGTTTCAGATTGATTTCCGGTCCCATGGCAAGACCCAGCTTGAACTGCGTCCCGGCCGGTTCTACCCGCGCGGGATCGTTCAATCGCCGTATACTTTTCCTAAAGAGACCCGGCCGTTCCGCTACCTGGGACGAAAGGGATCCCATCTGATGGTTGATCTTAACCATCCTCTTGCCGAATATCCGGTCACATTGAGTGCGAGAGTCGTGGAACACCTCGATCCGCAGGTAGAGCGGGGCGGCCTCTGCAATGACATTGCTTTTTCGGTTACGGACAACGGGCCGGGTTTGCAGGCCGGCCGCCAGGATATGGATATGGATATTTTACATGGCTCACCCTTCAGCAGAGTCGATGAAGGTGACGATACGGTTTTTTACGGGATAGATCATTTTGTGGATCATGTTGACGCAGCCGCTTTGAGCACGATCACCTCTATCTATTCACGGCTTCTGAAACCGGGCATGATGGTTTTGGATCTCATGAGCAGCCGGGACTCTCATCTCTCCGGGGATCTGGATGGCCTCTCCGTGACCGGCCTCGGGCTGAATCAAGATGATCTGGAAAAGAACGGCCGGCTTAGCGAACGGGTCACCTGCGATCTCAACCTGGAACCCCGGCTTCCATTCCAGGATGCGGAATTCGATGCGGCCGTATGCTCGTTATCCGTGGAATATCTGATTGAACCGATCAGAGTCTTCCGGGAGGTTGCCCGTGTACTCAGACCCGGCGCACCTTTCATCGTCACATTTTCCAATCGCTGGTTCCAGCCGAAAGTCATAGCTCTCTGGACCGAACTGCAATTGTTTGAGCGCATGGGCCTGGTACTGGAATATTTCAGGAAGTCCGGCGGTTTCGGAAATTTGAACTCGGAGTCGGTACGCGGGCTGCCAAGGCCTGTGGATGACCCATCCTTCCCCGATCTCCGGGAATCCGACCCTGTGTTTGCGGTCTGGGGTGAAGCCCTTTCGTAGTTCCTCCTCTGGGTTCTGGAGGATCTCTTTTCGCAGTAGAGGTAGACGGCTGCTGTGTTCATGGGCCCGCGTTCCGTCATGGAGCTCAAATTCCAGGATTTGGATTCAATGTCAGGTCGCGCTGATCCATCTCTTCACGGTTGCGATCTCTTCCTCAGAGAGGGACAATGCAGGAACATGCGGACCCTCTCCTGAGAGATGGGCCATGACACTGTGGAACTGTGTTCTTATAATACCGGAGGTATCTGCAAAACGCTGGATTTCCGTCTCGGATTTCATAATCGCCGTCTTCATGTCCTTTGCGGACTTTTCTTCTTCCCCGATCAGGCCATACAGGGTTCCCCTGGCAAGAAATGCGGCGCCATGTTCCGAATCCAGTTCGATCACACGGTTCAGATCCGGCAAAGCCGACCTGTAATCTTCCTTGGTCATATAGGCGATCCCCCTGTAATAATAACCCCGGGTTTTATTTTTGTTTAATTCAACGGCCTTGCTGAAGTCCTGGATTGCCTCATCCATCCTGTTTATTTTGAAATAGGCAGTCCCCCTGCTGAGATAGGCCAGAGAGGGTTCTGCCCCTGCCTCTATGGCCTCTGTAAACTTTCTGGCCGATTCTTCATATTCTCCCTTGACGAAGAAGCGCTGTGCATCTCCGAGCAGATCTTTTGTTTCCATGCCATTTCTCCTCATGATGTGATCTATTATTCAAATGACAGGGTTGCTAATGGGAAACGTCTTTGTTTGCCCTTCCTTAAGATCAGGCATTGCTTTCCATCCTTTGTTTGAAATACTAACTCATATAGAGCATGCCGTCAAATGAGGAGAAACAAGATATTGGGGAAGAAGAGAGTGGTAGATGGCCTCTGTGGGCTTTTAATTTTAAAAACCCATATTTTTCTTGTGGAATCCATATCATATATAAATTAGAGAATGCAATAAAATGTTTTAATATTTGTAATATGGTGTTAAAATAACAATATAAGCAAAAAAAATGGTTTATATAGCTTTAAATTGTAATAAATAGCCAATATCAACTAAAGTTAGTTCGGTTTTTTTAAGGGTATGATGACAAAGAGGTTTAATTGGCATAAATGGTCAAATAAGAGGAGTGATTTATGAAAAAGACTTTATTATTAATGGTTTCCATACTCATGATGAGCGTTATTTCCGGCGAGGCCAGTTGGAGTCAGGCATTCAAGACCGATGAAAAACCGAATCTGGTTACGCTATGGTCCAGCCAACCCTTTGAATCAGCGGATTTGCCTGCTGGATGGACATACTGGCAAGACGCCGATGGGTTGCAATCGCAATGGTTTACCACAGGAGATTACGGCATCCAGAATATTATTGGTACGCAGTGGTGGACCGGTTCGAAGACCGATTTATATCTGGATGCCGTGGAGTCCTGGTACGACTGGGACACCGGGAAGGTCGTGCAATCCTGGGATTTCGGGCTGTACTACCCTGGCAGCGGCGCCGGGAGTGCCTGGTCCATTGTTCCCATGGGCAGTGCCGGTGGTTCTTTGGATGTCCTCTCCATCCCGGGTTCACCCCATGCTTCCGTTCTTGTCCCTGAACCGGCCTCTATATTGCTTTTTTGTTCGGGTTTGATCGGTATTTTCCTGCTGAAGAAAATAGGGAAAAGTCATTCTTAGGGATATCGGTGAAATGGTGTTATTCAAGATGGATATCTTTCCGGTGTCTTGATTCTTTGTGCCGCATTTTACAGAGGCCTTGTCCGCCTGCCCGGTATTGCGGTAATGAAGAAAAGGGCCATGTACTTCATAATGCGTTCCTTCTTTGAAAAGCGCTGACCCAAAAGGCATGCCTCATAGACCTGCCGGTCTTTCTTGTAAATTAAAATAATGGGTTATCCCGACCATGTCAATGCTTTTTGTTTGACAGGAGAGGCCGGGTTCAGACCCTGCATTACACCAGGGAGAAAGATGCAGTCCATCTGAGGCGTTGATCAGCCCATGGCAGGATCCGGCCGGAGCGCAGAATCCTCTGGAATGTGTCATGGAACTGATATATGATATTTTAGAAGATCCCTAAAAAATCAATTATAATCCTGAATCCACGGATGGTCATCTTCTATGAATAAGATCATGTCCAGAACGGCCCTGCTTGCCAGCCTGATTATTCTCGCACAGATGATTATGATCCTGCTCAAGGGAGAATCGGCCTGCCTGAACCAGGGGTGCAAGGTGGTTGAAAGTCTGATGACCCTCTCACCGCTTCTGTTCAACCTCGTGGGGCTTGCTTACTTTCAGGTTATCTTCTGGAGCCTGTTTAAGGCAAGGTCCAGGCCGCAGGCCTTCATGGAATGGATTGCCATACTGCTTCTTGCCGGCCTATCTGTGGAAGGGGTTCTTCTCTCTTATCAGATCTTCGTGGCCCGTGCCTTCTGTTCCTACTGTATCCTGATCTTTCTAATGGTCCTATTATTGAATGCACTTGCCGGACGGCAGCAGCTCTTCAAGGGAGCAGCGGTCGTTGTTGCCATCGTCTCGATATTCTCCCTGCTCAGTTTCGGTCCTTCCATGGTACTGGCCCGGTATCAATCCCTGGATGCAGGGACGTTTGCCGTCAAGACCTGTTCCTCTCCGGTCAAGGAACTCTACCTTGTTTTCTCTTCGGAGTGTCCTCATTGCAAAAACGTGATCAAGGCGTTGGAGAGCTGCAACAGCTGTGATTTTCATTTCAATCCTGTTGACCATATAAAAACTCTGGATCTCCCGGACCTGGAACGCAGGGCATCCTATTCCGCAGAGTTCAACCGTCTTGTCCTTTCGCTCATGGGCATCAAGGAGGTGCCTGTGGTCATTGCAAAGAACCCGGATGGATTCTCCATCATCAAAGGGGAGACGAACATTATCAAATATATTCAGGAAGCCTGTTTTCAGAAGGCCCCGCTTCTGTATATAGACCGGTCCCTGTACCCTGACCAGGAAGGGCCGAAATTGTTTGAACAGGATAATGGGGTTTGCAGCGCTGGCTCGGAATGCGATTGAATGTGAAAAATTTTCCTAAAAAAGGAAGATTTTTCACATATGCGGAAAACTTTTTCCACAAAATTGCCCCGCATCAGTCTACTTTTTGCCTGTATAGAACCCTCTTTCTCGATAATTCAATAATCTTTCCGATTTTCTCAGGACAAGCGAGGCAGGCAAGAAGAACATGATTGACATTTATATTTCATCAGTTTATATTAAACAGAAGTTTAAAACGGATGTTTTAAAATCAGGAAATGGAGCCTGTGGATACAAAACAACATATCCTTAACGCTGCCGAGTTGCTTTTTTCTCATCATGGATATAAAGCGACATCCATGCGGGCCATTACAGAAAGCGCCGGTGTTAACCTTGCTGCAGTTAATTATCACTTCGGTTCGAAAAAGGCATTGATTGAATCTGCTATGGAGCGAAGACTGAGGCCTCTCAATGAAATCAGGCAGAAAAGATTAAATGAGCTTTCTGAGGCATCAAGGCGGACGGGGCAAAAAACCGCAGTTCAGGATATTCTTCGATCATTCATTGAACCTGTCCTGCTGTTAAAAGAATCAAGAAAAGGCGAAGCGGACTTTTCCGCTCTTATCGGCAGGGCGTTCATCGATCCTGACGATACGGTGCAAAAGATCTTCCTGCGGCTGATGAAGCCCGTTTCCCAGTTAATGCTTGACATGCTGGGTGATGCATTACCTGAACTTCCGGAAGACGTTATCTTCTGGCGATATCAGTTTGTCATAGGGGCTCTGGCCAGAATCATGCGCATGTATAAAAATCCAAGATATGAATCATTGCAAAAAGCCTTTAAAACCGATGTGGAATCCCTGATGGATGGGTTAATTTATTTTACTTCTGCGGGTATGGAAGCCCCGATGAAAAAAAAGAATAGGCACAGAAATAAATATTAAAAGGAGAGTAGGAATGGCGAAAACGTTTTCTTTTGTTTTGTTTATTGGTTTATTCTTCTTGATGGCTGTTCCATGCAAATCTTTTGCTGAAGAGCTTATTGAAAAAGGCGAGGTTCTTTCACTGGAAAAATGCATCGGGATAGCGTTAAAGAAAAATCCAACGTTAGATGCCGCAAAAAATACAATCTTAGCTACTCAAAGCAGGGTAGGGCAAGCAAAATCGAATTACTATCCGCAGGTAGACTGGACATCAGGGTACAGAAAAATATATTCTGGTACAACCACGACAAACACCGGCATACCTGTGGGCGGCACTCAGGTTTTAGGGGCCGGCAGTTCCAGTGCAGATAAAACTTCTGACCAGTATTCAAGCAGTGTCACACTCAGCCAGAACGTCTATGATTTCGGAAAAACCTCCACACAGGTAAAAATTCAGAATTTTAATCTGGATTCGTCGCGTTCCGATTTTGAAAATGCTATCGAGCAGATCACCTTCAATGTCAAGCAGGCCTATTACGGGGTATTGCAGGCAGAACGGAGCAGGGATGTTGCGGCAGAGACAGTAAAACAATTCGTGCAGCACCTCGACCAGGCAAAGGGATTTTATACCGTTGGGACGAAACCAAAATTTGATGTGACCAAGGCGGAATCGGATCTAAGCAGTGCAAAGCTGAATCTGATCCACGCGGAAAACGCCGTCAAATTGGCCATGGTGAACTTGAACAACGCGATGGGTATTCCCTATGCCCCCGAATACCGCATTGAGGATAACCTGTTGTACGAGAAATACGATATAACCTTTGAGAGTGCGCTGGAAAGGGCATATCAAGATCGACCTGACATAAAATCGATCGTTGGAAAGAATCAGGCGGCGATGAGTTCCGTGGATCTTGCCAGGAAGGGCTACTATCCCTCATTGACGGGCAACGCGTCATACTTTGGATCGGGTGACGCCTTTCCACTGGATCGCGGCTGGTATGCAGGGGCCAGTCTTTCATTCCCGATATTCAACGGGTTTATGACGAAATACCAGGTTGACGAAGCAAGGGGCAATCTGAATGTCCTGAAGGCCAATGAAGAATCATTAAGGCAAACCGTGTTCCTGGACGTGCAGCAGTCCTATCTGAATCTCAAGGAGGCAGAGGAGAGGATCCCAACCGCAGAACTGAATGTGAAACAAGCCGAGGAAAATTTTGAGATAGCCAATGGCCGATATAAGGCAGGAGTGGGAAATCCCATCGAGGTTACCGATGCAGAAGTCGGCTTAATGAATGCAAAGACAGCTTATATCCAGGCGCTCTATGACTATAAAGTGGCTCGGGCAAGCCTTGAGAATGCGATGGGGGAGAGATGAAGAAAATTGCGCTGATCAGCGGAATAGTTATTTTCATTGCTATTGCCGGATTTGTTTTATTCAGGGACAAAGAAAATGAACCGAAATTCAGAACGGATAAGATGACCAGAGGGGATATTGAAATGACGATCACGGCCACGGGTACCGTCAACCCTGTCACCACGGTTCTGGTGGGCACCCAGGTGTCGGGGACGATAAAGGAATTATACGTGGATTTCAATTCTCCTGTAAAGAAAGGTCAGCTAATAGCCGGGATAGATCCGGCTCTGTTTGAGGCACAGGTGAGCCAGGCAAAGGCCAATCTCTTATCGGCCAGAGCCAATCTGGAGAAAGCCGAAGCAGCACGGGTTGATGCCAAGAGGACCATGGACAGGAATAAGGAATTGTTCTCAAAAAATCTGATCGCAAGAAGTGATTTTGATACATCAGAAACCAATTATGAAACATCCATGGCGCAAAAAAATGCGGCCAAGGCTCAGATCGCTCAGGCGGAGGCGGCATTATATCTTGCCGAGACCAACCTCCGTTACACGAAGATAGTGTCTCCGGTAGACGGCATTGTCGTGTCGAGAAGTGTGGATGTCGGGCAGACGGTTGCGGCGAGCTTTCAGACACCAACCCTCTTTACCATTGCACAGGATCTGACAAAAATGCAGATTGATACGAATGTGGATGAGGCGGATATCGGGAAGGTCATGGTCGGGCAGGATGTTGAATTTACCGTGGATGCTTATCCGGACATGACTTTCAAGGGTAAGGTTTTGCAGGTCAGGAATGCTCCGATCACCGTCCAGAATGTGGTCACGTATGATGTCGTGATCATCGTGGATAATCCTGAGTTCAAGCTCAAACCGGGAATGACGGCCAATGTATCCGTCATCGTATCGATCAAGAAGGACATTCTCAAGATACCCAATGCCGCGCTGAGGTTCCAGCCGGCTGAGAAAAGCAAGACGGCGATGCAGCCAAAAGGGCCTGGAGTCTGGATACTCGAACAAGGGAAACCGAAACGCGTACCGATTTCTATAGGCATCAGTGACGGGAATTATGCTGAGCTTGTCTCCGGTGAGATGAAAGAAGGGCAGGAAATCATCGTAGAATCTCTTGCACCGCCTGCACAGGCAAAAGACCCCGCGCATTCCGGGCCAAGGATGTTCTGATATGGCAATCATTGAGGCACAGGAAATCACGAAAATCTACAGGCTTGGTGATGTTGATGTGCACGCGCTTGGAGGCGTGTCTTTAACCATAGATAAAGGTGAATTTGTTGCGGTCATGGGTCCCTCAGGTTCCGGTAAATCGACTTTTATGAATATTTTGGGCTGCCTTGATAAACCGACAGGCGGCAAATATTTCCTGGAGGATATAAATGTGGGTGATCTTGACAGGGATGAACTTGCAGGAATAAGGAATAAAAAAATAGGTTTTGTCTTTCAGGGGTTTAATCTGCTCCCAAGGACATCCGCCCTTGAAAATGTCGAGCTCCCGATGCTTTATGACGGGATCCCTGCGAAAGAAAGAAGGCGGAAAGCCATGGAGGCGATCAAGAGTGTCGGCCTTGAGGGAAGGGACAACCATCATCCCAATCAGCTTTCAGGCGGCCAGCAGCAAAGGGTTGCGATCGCCAGGGCACTTGTGAATGAGGCCCCCATCATCCTTGCGGATGAACCGACCGGAAACCTTGACACCAAGACGAGCGGCGAAATCATGGAGATATTTGTAAAACTGAATGCGGAATCACACATCACGATCATCCTTGTAACTCATGAAACCAACATAGCGGCATACAGCCGGCGGATGATCAAATTCCTGGATGGCCGAATTATCCATGATGAACCGGTAATACGATCATGATGAACGTACCTGCAACATTGAGAATATCCTTCAGGGCATTAAGGGTGAACAAGATGCGTTCCGCGCTCACCATGCTCGGTATGATCATCGGTGTCGGCGCGGTGATTGCCATGCTTGCTGTCGGTACAGGAGCCGGCAGGAAAATCGCGGAACAGATTTCGAGCATGGGAAGCAACCTTCTGATGGTCCTCCCCGGAGCAACTACCTCGGGTGGTGTCAGAATGGGTTCGGGCACACAACCTACTCTGACGCTGGCGGATGCAGATGCCATTCGGAAAGAATGTCCCGCTGTCCAGGATGTTGCGCCCGTTCTCAGCGGGGTTGCGCAAATTGTTTATGGACACCAGAACTGGTCAACCGTGGTTGTCGGAACCACTCCGGGTATGCTGACGGTCAGGGACTGGTCGCTTGTTTCCGGCAGGCCTTTTACAGAGCAGGACGTCAAGAGCGCTACAAAGGTGTGTTTGTTGGGAAAGACTGTTGTGGACAATCTTTTTGGAGATATGGACCCGTTGGGTCAGATGATCAGGATTAAAAAAGTCCCTTTTGTCGTTATCGGGTTACTTGCAACCAAAGGGCAGTCTCCGCAAGGCCAGGACCAGGACGACAGCGTTTACGTTCCTGTAACCACGGCTCAAAAAAAACTTTTCGGGACAAGTTTTCCAGGCATGATCAGGATCATGATGGTTAAAGCCAAGAACACGGACGACCTGGCGGCTGCCGAGAAACAGATCAACGAGTTACTCAGGCAGAGACATCACATCGGCCCGAAGCAGGAGAATGACTTCACCGTCCGAAATCTGACCCAGATGATGGAGACAGCACAAGAGTCGGCAAAGGTCATGACTTTACTGCTTGGCGCTATTGCATCCGTCTCCCTCCTCGTTGGAGGCATCGGCATTATGAACATTATGCTCGTATCGGTTACAGAGAGAACCAGAGAGATCGGGATCAGAATGGCTATCGGTGCAAAAACATGGGACATCAGACTACAGTTTATCATCGAGGCGCTGATGTTATCATTCATCGGAGGGATCGTCGGGATTTGTTTTGGCATATCCGGTTCGAAGATACTATCAATCCTCGCAGGATGGCCCACCATCATATCGCCCTTGTCCATTCTTTCGGCCTTCGGTTTTTCAGGATTAGTTGGAATATTCTTCGGGTTTTACCCGGCATACAAGGCATCACTTCTTGACCCCATTGATGCCTTAAGGTATGAATGAGCTTTTGAAGCCCAAAAATATGCATGACCGTCTCTCTATATTGAAAGAAAATATATAGACAGTTTTCGTGAGGATGGATCCGTACGCGGGGAGACGTTTCAAAAAAAGTACACAACCGTGGGGCGGAATGATCCATGCCCATGCGGCAGCGGTAAAAAATATAAAAAATGCTGCATGGGATTGATTAAATAAGGGCAAACCCCCGGCTCTGCCGGGGGACTCCCAGAGTTTGACAATTTCGGTAGTATGCAGTTAACCGACATGCTTTACCCCTCGCCCTTACCCCCTCCCACAAGGGGCGAGGGAACTGCCAGTGGGCCTCCCCTCCCTTGATGGGAGGGGATTGAGGGGAGGGTGTTTTTAACCGTTTGCGAATAGGCCCCTTTGAGGGGCCGGCAAACGTAAAGCCTCCGGCTTTGCCGGAGGTTGATGGATCCATGGTAATCCATTAACCTTAAGCTTCGTCAGGCCGGTTCCACCGCTTGGCCGCATGATCAAGGGGGCTCGAATGAAAGTGATCACATCCGATTTGATTGATGATTTGATTGTCCGGGCGGGTACGAATGTTAGAAGGCGCATCAACCACAATGTTCATGAATCGCCGTCCGATCCCGTTCAGCGGCTATTTGTAGCGGCCAGGCCGGGTTCATATTTCCGGCCGCATCGGCACCCAATCAAGTGGGAATTCGCGGTGGTCATTCGCGGCCGTTTTGATGTGATGCTGTTCGATGATACGGGCTGTGTTACAGAACGGCACTCTGTCGGCCCCGGTTCGGATGCGGTCGGCTTTGAGATCCCGCCGGATGTATGGCATTCCTGGATCCCCACTGCCGATGATTCGGTGTTTCTTGAGGTTAAGCAGGGTCCGTATGATGCCCAAACCGCGGCAGAATTTGCTGCGTGGTCCCCGTCTGAAGGCACATCAGCGGTTGGTGCGTTTGTCGAAAGGCTGAAGGTTGCAAAGGCCGGACATCATGTGGATTAACCAGGCTGGCAGCTATTCCTTCATGCATGGTTGTCATTTCCTGCATTCCTCTTCGACGAAGTCGATCACTTTTGATTCGAGACAGTCCTGGTTCAGTGCGTTGATCTCATGCAGGCAGGTGGGGCTGGTGATGTTGATCTCGATCAGGCAGCCTCCGATCATGTCAATGCCTGCGAGGTATAAACCGTTTTTTTTGAGGAAAGGGGCTATGGTCCGGCATACAACGCATTCCCGTTCAGTAAGTTCGGTCTTGGCCTCATGCCAGGGGATGCGGATGGGAGGCCTGTCAAAACTGTTCTGCGGGGGGAGCCAGAGCACGGCGCCGATGGGCTCACCGTTGAGCAGGATGATCCGTTTATCGCCCTGAGCCGCCTCATGCAGGTACCGCTGGGCCATGACGAAGCGGCTCTCTTCTTTCGTGGCCATCTCAAGAAGGGTATTGGCGTTGCTGTCGTTCTTATGCACATAGAGGATCTTCCTGCCATAGGACTTGTCGAGAGGCTTCACGATCATCTCCCCGTTCATCTCCTGGAGGAATTTTTGAAGGACGGATATCTGCCTGCTGACGATGGTCTCGGGGATCAGCTCTGGGAACCGCAGGACCGATACCTTTTCGTTGCAGTCCCTGAGTCCCTGGGGGCTGTTGATCACCAGGGTTTTAGTGTGGACCATGCTCAGGATCAGGGTGGCTATACAGTAATCCATGTCAAAAGGCGGATCCTTGCGCATGAAGAGAACATCGAGATCGTTCAGGCAGAGGAGGGTTTCGTCTCCGAGGCGGAAGTATTCTTTGCCGCGGAAGACCCGGATGGCCCGGCTGGTCGCCATGGGGGTCTGGGTATGCAGGTAGAGGTCGGGGACCGTCATGTAAAAGATCTCGTGACCCCGGCGCTGGGATTCCAGCATGATGAGGTAGGTGGAATCGACCTCGGTCCGGATGGCCTCGATGGGGTCCATGACAAAACCGATTTTCAGGCAGGGCATGGAAACTCCTGAATTCAGCATATTTCAAGCTGACAGATTCATGCAGATAACGTATAATGACTGACCATGATAACAGTAGCAGAGAACCATCCGACAGTCAATAGTTTACCCCATGGAGGATTTTTCGGTGAATGAGCCGGATTCCCGGAGGATCGGGTATGAAGATCTGGTCCGGTACTTTCATGAGGGGAGCAAACCGTCCGGATGCCTCCGGATCGGAGGGGAATACGAGCTCTTCGGGGTCCATGCCAGGACCGGCGTTGCGGTCCCCTATGAGGGAGAGGGCGGGATTCAGTCTATCCTGAACCGTCTGCTTAAGAACCCCCGCTGGGCCCCTTTGTGTGAAAAAGAACATCTGATCTGTCTTCTGGGAAAGGACTCCTCGAATGTCACTCTGGAGCCCGGGGCGCAGATTGAACTTTCAGGCGCCCCTAGGTCGACCCTTCTTGAATTATCCGAAGAGCTTAAGGAGTATATCCGGGAACTTCATTCCGTGAGCGGGGATCTCGGCATCGACTTTATCGGGATCGGGATGCACCCCGTCAGCCGGCAGGAGGAGATTCCTTTTGTGGCCAAGTGCCGGTATGATATCATGGCGCCCTACCTGAAAGAAAAAGGGCTGCTCTCCCACCACATGATGAAGGAGACGGCTACGGTCCAGGTGAACCTCGACTACACGGACGAAGCTGACGCCATGGACAAACTCAGGACCGCCATGGGGATCACCTCCATGGTTTCGGCCATGTTCGCCAACTCTCCGCTCTCCGGCGGAAGGGCCAACGGATTCATGACCCGGCGCGAATATGTCTGGATGCATACGGATCCGGACCGGTGCGGGCTTCTCTCTTTT
Source organism: bacterium (assembly GCA_919901565.1). Classification (GTDB taxonomy): domain Bacteria; phylum CG2-30-53-67; class CG2-30-53-67; order CG2-30-53-67; family CG2-30-53-67; genus CG2-30-53-67. The sequence goes on along the minus strand of CAKKPE010000024.1, from coordinate 9,258 downwards.
GCTCTCCGGGAGGATGCCCGCTTTGAAGATTATCTCCGCTATGCCCTTAAGGTGCCCATGATGTTCGTAGTCCGGGAAGGGAAATGGGTTCCCATGAATGGAATTTCCTTTGGTGATTTTCTGGAAAGAGGGGCCTTGGGGTTGCAGGCCATCATGGAGGACTGGAGGCTCCACTTGAGCACACTCTTCCCGGAGGTTCGTCTCAAGCAGTACATCGAGGTCCGCGGGGTGGATGCTCAATCACCGGGCATGGTGCTTTCGGTTCCGGCGCTGTGGAAAGGGATCCTTTATGATCCGGAGGCCCGGAGAGCGACATGGGACATGGTCCGCGGCTGGAGCTTTGATGAGAGGCTGAAGCTGCATGAGGAGATCTGCCGTCTGGGACTCCGGGCCAGAATCCGAGGGAAGATCATCCTGGGCATGGCCCAGGAGCTGGTCCGGATCGCGAAGCAGGGGCTCCGGCGCCAGGGAGAGGATCTCCGGTTCATGGACCCCCTGGAGGAGCTGATCTTGGAGAAAGAGCAGACGCCGGCCGAGGTACTCCTTGAGAAGTGGGAGTCGTGGAACCATGATGTGCAGAAACTGATCCGGAATTGCTCCTATTTTCATGAGAGCGGATGGATCCCTTGATTTAAAGATCATCTCCAAAAGAGTGGGTTAAAACATCAGGGGTCAAGGGGTCAAGGATTCCGGGGGTCAAGTAAAGTGCTTTTGAAGAACTTGGAAGAAGACCTAAATCAAAAAACCACTTGAACCCTTGAACCCTTGAACCCTTGAACCCTTGAACCCTCAGTGTAGTAGCCCTCGCAGACGGTCCCGGCCCGGAAAAAGTAGATTCAAGGAGATGCCGGGATCTAACGACAAAGATGGAGAAAAGCGGTGCACGCGAAGCGTAACCCTTTTTACCCACCATAGCCCGCAATCGTCAAGGCCAGTTCACGGTGCTCCCTGGATCCCACCTGTGTTTCGATCTTGTGAAGGTCGGGATAAAAAGCCGTCTTAAGCCATCTTCGCTTGAGGTCAAGTATTCTTGCCGCTGCCGCCTCGATACGCTCCACGGGGATCTCTCCCTTTTCCACTGCATCCATGACCGCGTGAAGGCCCTTCTCCTGTTTTTCAGGATCATGACAGATGATCAGGGCATCCACACCCGCGTTGATCGCAAGGACAGAGGATCGTTCCATACCCCATCGGTCTTCCACTGCCTTCATCTCCAGGTCATCGGTAAAGACTACGCCGTTGAAGCGGAGCTCTTCCCTCAGGATATTCTGTATGATCCGCCGGGAGAGCGTGGCCGGAAGCACCGTGTCCAGGGCCGGGTAGAGCACATGGGCGGTCATCACGGTTTCCATGCCGCTTAAGAGTGCTCTCTGGAAGGGGAGCATTTCCAAGCTCCGGATCCTCTCTTCGTTGTGATGCACGGAGGGGAGGTCCAGGTGCGAATCGAGCGAGGTGTCGCCGTGGCCCGGAAAATGTTTGCCGCAGGCGATCACTCCGTGGTCCTGAAGGCCCCGGATCACGGAACAGCCGAGATCCGCGACCAGTGAGGCGTCCCCGCCGAAGGCCCGTGTTCCGATGACCGGGTTTTCCGGTCTGGTATTCACGTCGAGGACCGGGGCGAAGTTGAGGTTGATTCCCACGGAGGAAAGCTCCTCGGCCGTTGCCCGGCCGAAGGCGTACGAAAGCTTTCTGGAGCCTGAAAGACCGAGGGCATGATTGCCCGGGAAAGAGGTGAATGGGGATGGGAGCCTGGAGACACGCCCCCCTTCCTGATCGATCCCCACGAGCAGGGGGATCGCCGAGGCATCCTGCAGGCTGTGAATGAGCCTGGCTGTTTGCAGAGGATCCCGGATGTTCCTGGAAAAGAGGATCACCCCTCCGATCCCGAAATTTCGGATCATCCTGAGGATATGCGCATCAGGCTCGGTTCCGTCAAATCCGAAGACAAAGAGTTGCGTGATCTGCTGGATCCGTTCCATGAGGGCTCTAAAAGATTGTCCGATCGGTTCTTAACCGGTTAAACAATTTAAACGGTTTTAGCGCATATGTAAACAGCCTACCATGAGTGGAAGACTTTTATCAAATAGAATTCCAGTTGTCTTTTAAGGGATGTTTTATTATACTATGCCGAATATCATTTTCCAAAGAACCGGCAGTCGTTTTTATCATGGAAGGGTACCTCTATGCAAATCCAATGCAAATCCTGCGGCAAGGCGTACCAGGTGGATGAGCACCGCCTCACACCTGAAGGGGTACACGTTAAATGCAGAAGCTGTGGCACCATTCTTTTGCTCCGTCTCGGAAAGGGGCATGAAACAGCGGCAAAGGCAGCCGAACCCCATGCAACTGAACCGGTCCTGCCGGGGTATCGATTCTGTATCTTCTGCGGGAGGAGTCTGGATCAGGATCTGTCTGCAGGAACTCGTCCGGTCTGCAGGATCTGTGAGGCCCGAAAAGAGGCGGCTGTATCCGCACCGGCGGCAGCTGTTCAGGGGTTGGTTCCGAGTATGCCCATCTGGAAGAAGATCCTTCTGTTCATTCTTCTTGTTCTTGTGATCCTTTTCGCGGCCTTCATGGGATACCAGATGGCCCTGGGAAGCAGCCTCATTCTAACCTCTGTCCAGGATTTTCATGGTCTGATTCCCGCACCTGATACCTTCCCGATCTTTTCCGGCGCCATGGGGTTTTGACCATGAGAAAATCCACAGGGAAGATAAGATGGTGCAGATGGATATTAACAGGATCGGTTGTCCTGCTGGTCCTTGTTCTCTCTGCGGCGGCCCTGATCGGTTATTCCCTGTATACGCAGATCCTCAAGGAACTTCCGGATGTCTCTCAACTCAAGGAATATCGGCCGAGCCTGATGACCACGGTCTATTCCGATACCGACGAGGTGGTCGGGAAATTCTACATTGAAAAGAGGATACTCCTCCCTTTTTCCGAAATTCCGGACATCCTGACCAAGGCCTTCATTGCCATCGAGGACGCCAGGTTCTACCAGCACGGGGGCATCGATTTTCAGGGGATCTCCAGGGCCTTCTGGGCCAACCTGAGGGCAAAACAGATCACGCAGGGGGGGAGCACCATCACCCAGCAGCTGGCCAAGACCCTGTTTCTCTCTCCGGAGAAGACCGTACAGCGGAAGGTCAAGGAAATCCTCCTTGCCCTGGAGATCGAGAAGCGATTCACCAAGCAGGAGATCCTGGAACTCTATCTTAATCAGATCTATTTTGGTCAAGGGGCATACGGCGTCGAAGCCGCGGCAGAAACCTATTTCGGGAAACATGCCGATGGCCTGACCATATCCGAAGCGGCTCTGCTGGCCGGTCTTCCCAAGGCCCCGGCCCATTTCGATCCGTACAGGGATCCGGATGCAGCCTTGAAGCGAAGATCCATGGTTTTGGTCCGGATGTACGGAGAGCACTTCATCACAAAGGATCAGATGAGTTCTGCCGTTGCAGAGACTCTCGTACTCAAAGGCAAGGATAAATACCAGGATGTATCCGCCTATTTCATCGAGCACGTCCGGCGTTATCTCATAGACCGGTACGGCAGTCAAAAACTCTACCGGAGCGGACTCGAGGTGTATACCACGATGAATCTGGACTTGCAGCGTGCGGCCTACCAGTCGCTGCGTGAAGGCCTGATGGAATATGACAAACGCCATGGGTACCGAGGGCCGATCAGTCACGTCTCTCCGGCGGGGAATATGCCTGAGTCAGCGTCGGGAGCGCCTTCCAGCAACCCCTTCATCCATGTGAACGATATACTCGAAGGAACGGTCCTTGCGCTCGATGAAAAAGGGGTGTGGGTTGAAGTGCAAGGGGAGAAGGGGTTGCTCCCTTCTGAAGGACTCCAATGGACGGGCAGCGGTGTCTTAAGGGCGGACCCATCCAACCCGAAAAAGTTCACCTGGGTTAAACCGGCATCTCTGAAGGATGTGCTCGCCGCAGGAGACCATATCCTGGTGAGGGTCATCAAGTATTCTCCGGCATCCCCTCATGAGCCTTCAGCTGGCCTGTTGTTTTCTCTGGAACAGGACCCTGATGTGCAGGGCGCTTTGATCTGCCTGAAGCCGTCCACCGGCGAGATCAAGGCCATGGTCGGGGGGTACGACTTCGATAAGAGCGAGTTCAACCGGTCGGTTCAGGCCAGAAGACAGCCAGGCTCGGCATTTAAACCGATTATTTACGGTGCTGCCATGGAAAGAGGATTTTCTCCGGCCTCTATCATTATCGATGCCCCGATCATCTTTGATGATCCCGGCATGCCCGAGAAGTGGAAACCATCCAACTATAATGAAAAATTTTACGGGCCTACCCGCCTCAGGTACGCCTTGGCCAAATCCATCAATGTGGTGACCATCAAGCTTCTTCAAAGAGTGGGGGTGAGGAACGTGGTTGATTTTGCCAGGAGGCTCGGGATCTCAAGCCCGCTCGGGATGAACTATTCCCTGGCTCTCGGTTCCTCAGGCGTCAGCCTCATAGAGCTGACCTCTGCGTATTCGGTCTTTGCCAACCACGGCCGGCGAAGCGAGCCATCCTTCATCCGCCGGATCACGGATTACGACGGCAAGGTTATTGAGGAGACAGAGCCTTCGGAAGAAGACGTTGTGAGTCCGGATGTGGCCTATATCATGACCAGTATGCTCGAGGAAGTGGTCAGGGACGGGACCGGGTGGAAGATGAAGGAACTGGGCCGGCCTTCAGCCGGCAAGACGGGAACGACCAACAACTTCCAGGACGCCCTTTACCTCGGGTTTATCCCGGATCTCATCACAGGGGTCTGGGTGGGATATGATGACATACGCTCCCTGGGCAATGGAGAGACCGGTGCAAAGGCCGCTGCCCCCATCTGGCTCTCCTTCATGCAAAAGGCCGTCCGGAACCTGGAGCGAATGCCTTTTCAGGTACCTCATGACGTTGTATTCGTCAAGGTCGACAAGGAGACGGGCCTCCTCCCTTCTTCAGAAAATCAGGAGACCTATTTTGAATGTTTCAGGAAGGGGAGCGAGCCCCGTGAATACGCCTCCTCGAAACATACGGAGGGGGATGACTCCTTTGAAATGGATTCCAGACCGGTCCGGCCTTCGCCGCCCAAGGAGACTCCCGCTGAAGGTCCGCCGCCCGGCCGGTTATGATTTTGAAGTGCCTCACCGGAACCTGACCATGAGTTTTTTTATCATGCCGAATTTAAAGTCATCAATTTTATCATAGTTTGTTTACTTTTAATTCTTCTTGATCCAGAACTGAAGAAGTCCGTCTTTTTCTTCTTGTTTTATCAGTTCATGCTTTGTTAGTGAACAGTATGCTGGAATATCCTTAATCATTGCTACTCTATCTGATACAACCAGCACAATTTCGCCTGACTTTACGTGTTTGAACTCTTTAGATAAAATTGTCACAGGCGCTGAGCAGCACATACCTTTACCTTTTGCATCGATAAAATGATCATGTTTCATGTGACATGCTCCCTTGTTAGGTTGCACTGGAAGAAAACATATAACAATATATATCATACAGAATTGGAAATAGCTTGAACGAAACGGCTATTTTTCGTGAGGCCGGAGAGCATGATGCCGTACATTCTTCTGAATGCGAGGAGAGAGACTATCTTGCACGGTATTAGGAAAAACAGGAAATGACCTGAACGAAACGGCTATTTTTCACAATTTCGGAAAGGGTGATGCCGTACATTCTTCTGTACGTGCGGCTCAGGTGAGCCGAGTCTGAAAACCCAGCGCTATGAGCGGCCTCGGTGAGGGATGCGCCTTGAACGGCGAATTGGACAGCGGTCATCAACCGGACCCACAGGATGTGGCGCCGGAGCGGAATGCCGATCTGCTCGGTGAACAGATGCCTCAAACGGCTTTCCGAAAGACAGGCCTCCCGTGCAAGATCCGCAACGACCACTTTCCGGTCAAGATATTCCCCCTGTAACAGGTCCATGGTGGCCTGGATTCTCGGGTCAACGGCTTCCGCTGCATGTTCGTCGGAATAGCCATCGAGCTCTGTAACGAGTTTTCTATACACGTCGCGGGCCTGCCCGCATGATCCGAGATCATTGCCCGGGGTACCGATACACCCCCGCAACCTTTTTATAAGATCGTCATCAAGTATTTTGACCTTTCCTTCCCCCAGATGCCGTCTTGCAAGTGTTTTGGCAACCTCGGATTGATGGTCGATCAGCAGATGAATCCAGGAGTGGGCATCGCAGGGACTGATCAGCAGGTGAGGGTGGTCGGACCCGACGATAACCCCGCCGCATTCAACGGAGGATCCATCTGTTCGCAACTGAAAGAGCCCCTCCCGGTTCACGATGACCTGCAGGGCATAGTGATTGTGCACGGTGGTGGCAGGGCAGCGCCCCATAAAAAGTAAATGGCCGGCCCAGAAATAACCACAGTATTTATTAAACGCCATTTCCATAAACCTTCTTTGGGAGCCCCTCTTTCAAGAATGATGAATGATAGGAATTTGCTTTCACAAGCATATCATGAATATACCTTCGAATTGGTTGATTATCAAGATATTAATTTTACTTCAGTTGGTTGCTGACAATATGCTGTCTTTCCTGTTATTGCATTCATGGGAAAAGAGGGACAAAGGAGGGGCAGGCAAAATACGCACTCCCGTCGTCTATCTTTTATCCGTCGTCCGACCTTCTGTCCTTCCGCTTTTCCCTCTCCCTAAGAATTAAAATTTCTTGCTTTTTCACCCTCAATTTGGTAATAATCCTTAAACGCAGACCTGAATAGTGGAGTTTGGAAAATGGCTAAAGAGTTTACGGTCATTATAGAACAGGATGAAGAAGGTTACTTCGACAGGCAAAGAGATTATTTCTCGTCTGAAGAAGGCAGGATTTGCTCTGGAAAGGCAGAAGGGTAGTCATGGACGCGTTGCATATCGCTATGGCGGAGCACGGTAAAGCCGGATATTTCGTGACATGTGACGACGGCATTGTCAGGAAGGGGGAAGCCCTTCAAAAAAAAATTGGAGTCAGAATATACGGTATCTTGGAGTTTTTGATGGAGGCCATATATGCCGAAAACATTGAGTGAAATTAAAAAGCAAGGATGGGATGCGCTGGTGAAAAAGCTGGGGCTTTCCGGCGCAACCATGTTCATTATGGAACATGAGAAAGGATCCGGCGATTATACAGAGGAACGGAAAAAGATTTTTGCCGGGAAAAGCGTTGACGAGATAGAACGAGAAATCAGGACATTAAAATCCAAGCAAAAGGTGAAGAGGGAAAATCGCTAAGCCTACCGAAGCGCGATGTGCGGGAGGAACTGCGAGAGACCATTCTCAGAAAGGCAGCGGCACGGTGTGCCTCGTGGTATCGAGGAACTGGAGGCACTACATCGGCGCTGAAGAAGGCGGGATTTTAAGGGATATTCTTTTAAGTTGCTGGTGACACAACACTTAACGACTGATACCCGCCGGTTCCACTCACTGCGGAGCGAATGCAATGCAAACGAAGATAAGAACAAAGCAGGACATCATAGACGCTCTGCATCAGAACCGGTCTCATCTGAGAGGACTCGGTGTCGGAAGGATAGGATTGTTCGGTTCTTTTGTTCGTGGGGAACAGCATCCCGATAGCGATATAGATCTGCTGGTCGAGTTCGAAGCGGGACGAAAGACGTTCGATGCCTTCATTGAGCTTTCCTTCTTTTTAGAAGATGTACTGCATCATAGAGTTGAACTGGTCACGATGGAAGCGCTCAGTCCATACATTGGCCCTCACATCCTTAAGAAGGTCGAGTATGTCGCACTCGCCGCTTGAGTACCTGCGATTATGGAGATTTTGGGACAAGAGAATGAGTAACGTCCGGAATAATTTAATGGGTGCTGTCCCTATTTGATCCCTAATATAAAGAAAGGAGATAGACCGTGCGCGTAATCGATATTCCTAAATTTTCCAAATTAAGCACAGCGGAAAAGATCTTGCTGCTTGAGGATCTGTGGGACAATATCGCTTCGGATGAATCGGCCGTACCCGTCCCCCAGAGTCATATCAAGGAACTGGACAGGAGGCTCAGACAATATGAATCTTCTCCTGGAAATCTCTTATCAATTGAGGAACTTCAAAAAAGAATCGAAAAGAGAAAATGACATACACCCTGCGGTTTGTTCCCGAAGTCGAGGAAGACGTGTTTAGCGGCTATTTGTGGTACGAAGCAAAGACCCGGGGGCTCGGAGAAGAATTTCTTAGGATGTTTTATGCTTGCGCCGCTGAAATTCCTGGGAACCCACTGCTATATCCGAAGGTTCATCATGAGTTTCGTCGCCGTCTGCTCAGGAGGTTTCCTTACGCCATTTACTTTATGATCGACAAAGGTCAGATTATTGTATTCGGGCTCTTTCATTGTGTGCGCGATCCTCGTACGATCAGAGCAAGACTCCGAGATAGAGGAAAACGAAAAAGACTCTGACAGATTTTGGAGACAAGACAAATGGAAACAGCGGGGCTCTTGAAGGATCCGGCAAAGAGTATTTCGCACTCGCCGCTTGAGTACCTGAGATTATGAAGATTTTGGGAAAAGAGAATAAGTAAATCTTGTGGAATGTTTTTCGGTTAATGGGCGCTGTCCCTATTTGTTGGTCCCTATTTGTTGTCCCTGTAGTGGTTATGCCCTGCTCCGCTCAACACGGCGTTCGGCATACATAAACAGGAGACAATTATGAATATCATACGTGTGTTGATGGTTTTAAGTTTTGGAGCATTATTCGCGTGTGGGAGCAAACTCGATTCAAGCAGCCTTCCTCAGAACCCTCAATTTATGATGGTGGACAATCTGATGTGTACAATAAAAGATTCATCAGACAAAAAAGAAATTGGGGAAAAGATTACCTTGATGGGGCTTTCAACAACACAGTCAAAAGCAAAATATGAAAGTGGTGTTACGTCCCCGCTGCAAAAAGTGTTTGAATCGGCCTCGACGCTTACGGTTTTAATTATAGCATCAGGGTCTGGAAGTGTCGATGCCTTTGTCATTGACAAAAAGAATGGCCATTTTTCACGTGCGGCGGCTGGGTCTCTTGCAGGGGTTTATTCTTCGGCATCCATTGGTACATGCCAATAAGGTTGCCAAACAACCGGCTCCAGGATAAAGGGTGACAGCGCGCACATTAAAGGGGACAGGGGGGCTGTTGAAAAAGTCTCTTATGGTAAATAAGTTTGTCATGCCCGAGAAAGCTGGCATCCAGTAAAACTATGAAAGACCTGGATTCCCGCCTACGCGGGAATGAGTGC
>CAKKPE010000023.1:7491-17066 GCA_919901565.1 bacterium | reverse complement strand
AAGGGTTCAAGGGTTCAAGGGTTCAAGGGTTCAAGGGTTCACCAGCGCCTTCATTTCGCGCACGGCCCTTTCCAGTCCCACCAGTACGGCCCTGGAGATAATGCTGTGCCCGATGTTCAGCTCCTCGATCTCCGGTATGGCGGTCACCCGTCCCACGTTCTGATAGGTCAGCCCGTGTCCGGCATGGATGCCGATCCCGATCTCACGGGCAGTCTGCACGGCCCTATGGATCCGCTCCAGTTCCCGGGCCAAAGCCTTACCCCTGGCCCCAGCATACGACCCGGTGTGGATCTCCACGGCATCGGCGTTCAATTCCCTGGAGGCGATCACCTGCCTGGGATCGGGATCCACAAAGATGCTGACCTCGATCCCCTTGCTTCTCAGCCGCTGAATCACTTTTTTCAAGGATCCGCCGCCGGCAATCACATCCAGTCCGCCTTCTGTGGTAAGTTCAGCCCTCTTTTCCGGGACCAGACAGACTGCATCCGGCCTCTCCTTCAGGGCGATCCGGACCATCTCCTCGGTCGCCGCCATCTCCAGGTTCAACCGGATCTGGATCACCTGACGGATCAATCTTAAATCACGGTCCTGGATATGCCTGCGGTCCTCTCTCAGGTGAATGGTAATCCCGTCTGCACCGGCCAGTTCGGCAATAACTGCGGCCGCAACCGGGTCCGGCTCGGTGGTCAGCCGGGCCTGGCGGATCGTAGCCACATGATCAATATTCACACCCAGTCGTGTCACAGGAAATCCCTTTTTGAAGATAATCTTTATTTTTGTCTTCTTAGCGTTTAAGCTTAACCACACAAAAATTGGAAATCAAAGTATTTCTTGCATGCCTTAATCAAAGATCAAAGATAAAAAATCAAAATGACAAATCAAAATATAAAAATGGTGCAGCCTCTTTTGGATATTCATTTTTTATTTTTACTCTGTCATTTTGATCTTTGATTCTTGATTTTTTATCTTTAACTTCTATAGCCGTTCAACCTTCTTACGAAAGACCCTTATTTTATAACTCCCATCGCCTTCTCAATTTCTCCAACGATACTCTCGGCCATCTCCCTGATCGAATCCGAATCCGGACCTTCGATCATGACCCTTGCCTTGTTTTCAGTGCCTGAATACCTGACCAGGACCCTCCCCTGGTCTTTGAGCCTCTGCTCTGCGGAATGGATGGCCTTGCTGACGGCCGGCAGGCTTTCAAGTTCCTTTTTTTCCCTGACCCTGACATTCATGAGAATCTGCGGAAGCACGGTCATGACCGAGGCAAGTTCAGACAGAGGTTTCCCGGTCCGCTTCATGACGGAGAGAACCTGCAGTGCAGACAGTATCCCGTCTCCTGTGGTATTGTAATCCATGAAAAGGATATGGCCTGATTGTTCACCTCCGAGATTATACCCTCCACGGATCATCTCCTCGGCCACATACCGGTCTCCGACCTGTGTCCGGATGATCCGTATCCCTTGCTTCTTCAGCGCCAGTTCCAATCCCAGGTTGCTCATCACCGTGGTAACCAGGGTGTCTGCACGCAGGACCCCGCGCCGTTTCATGTCTATGGCGGAGAAGACCATCACGGGATCACCGTTGACCTCATTGCCTTTCTCATCCGAAAAAACCACACGGTCTGCATCCCCGTCCAGGGAGATGCCGATATCTGCTCCGTGGTCCAGGACGGCCTTTTTGATGATATCAGGATACAGAGACCCGCAATCTTTGTTGATGTTGCATCCGTCAGGCTGGTTATTCAAAACCACGATGTCTGCACCGAGCTCCTGCATAACCAGCGGCGCGGCCTTGTACGCGGCTCCGTTGGCGCAGTCGATCACGATCTTCATGCCGGAGAGGTCGTATTCCTTGGGAAAACTCGTCTTGATGTAAGAGACATAGCGGCCTTCCGCGTCATCGATCCGGTAGGCCTTGCCCACCTCCTCGGCTGTCGGGCGGATGGAGTCAATATCGTCGGAGAAGATCAGGGACTCCATCTGGTCTTCTATTTCATCCGGGAGCTTGTATCCTTCAGAGGAGAAGAACTTGATCCCGTTGTCCTGGTAGGGGTTGTGTGAGGCCGAGATCACCACACCCGCGTCGGCTCGAAGGTTTTTTATCATAAAGGCGATGGCCGGCGTGGGGAGGGGACCGACCAGGAGGACGTCCACGCCCATGGAACAGATGCCCGACATCAGGGCGCTCTCCAGCATGTACCCCGAAAGTCTCGTATCCTTCCCTATGATGACTTTATGACGGCCTGGCCTTGCCTTCTTGAAGATATGTGAAGCCGCCCTGCCGAGCTTGATCGCCATCTCCACATTCATGGGGTAGACATTGGCGACACCCCGGACACCATCGGTTCCGAAAAGCTTACCCAAGATAGGCCTCCTTTTTTGACGGTTCAGGAATGCTTCTTCACCTTAACCCGTATTTTTTCCGGAATGATCCTGATGACCTGAAACCCATCCGGCAATCTCACCTCCGGTTCCATCTGGAATATGCCCGGTGTCTCCGGCTCCTGGATCACAACCTCGATCATGGCGGGAAGCATCTTTGCAAGCCCGGCCTCCGGACCGGAGAGGACCAGCGTTACCTTATCCGGACGAAGAGCCGCCCCGTCTGAAGATCCACCCTTGACCGGAATATCCCGGAATTCCCGTTTGCCGGTCTTTTCAAGGATATCCACGTCAACCTGGACCTTCTTGTGCCCTTTGATATAAACATTCCCGCTGAGGGGCCGGAGGTCCACCTCTACAGAAAAAGACCGGTCCTTTCCAAAGAGATCAATCCGTGCTGTCTTGATCTTTTCCTGATCCTTGAGCGCGTCCTGAAGACCCATGACCTCAACTCTGGACGGCGTGGCCGCCACTTTCCCAAGCTCGTACCCTTTGGCTACAGTTCCGAAGAAGTCAGTCTCCACCGGAAGCCACTTCTCTGCAAGCTTGCTCAGCTCGACGGTGACCTGTGAAGGGCTGATCCTTGCAACGGAAAGCCCTTCATAAAGTTTGACCTCTTCCGGAAAGAGCGTGATAATGTTTTCCCCTTCTTTTGCATCCTTGAGGTTGAGTTCCACGGCAATCTGTTTGACATTCAGGGAGTTGAGCACGGCCTTCTGGCCCCGTATCCGCACATTCACGAAATCAGCAATATCATTCTTAATAATCATGTTCTCGGGGATGTTCACAATGGTCAATGGAATCGGAAAGACCTCTTCGGCACTCTCTCCCCCTACGATTGAAAACCAGAGAAAAAAAGCAAAAACAAGGGAGAATGCCTTGATCCAGAAATCCTTGAGCAGAATATCCCTGAATCGCTTCATGCCTGCCACTCCGCTGATCCCTTTCTTAATTATCAAAAATTAACCACAGAGAACACAGAGAAAATACTGGATGCCAACAAGTTTTTCTTCTGCCGGGGTTTTTGAGAACATAAAATATTTCTCTGTGCCCTCTGTGGTTGCATCTATCATTTCCATATCCGCATCAAAATCAAAACCATTTCCTTGTCTTCTTCTTGACCGGCCTCATCACATTGGTCAGAACGCGCCGCAGGGCCTGCGCATCCAGATCCCGTGTGATCTTGCCGCCGATCACCACGGAGATGGTCCCCGTCTCTTCGGAGACCACGATGACCACGGCATCGGTCTCTTCGGTAATGCCGATGGCCGCACGATGACGGGTCCCCAGTTCCTTGCTCAGATTCAGGTCCAGCGTAAGGGGGAGAAAACATCCAGCAGCCTTGATCCTGTCTTTCTGTACGATCACGGCCCCATCATGAATCGGAGAGTAGGGGAGAAAGATGCTGATGAGAAGTTCCTTGGACAGCCTGGAGTCAATGAGCGTCCCCATCTCAATCAGACCTTCGATACTGTGCTCTCGTTCAAGCAGAATCAGAGCCCCGATCTTCCGGCTCGCCATGGTCACGGATCCCTTCACCAGTTCATCAATGGTCTTTGCCTCTGATTCCAGGTTCATGGACGAAAATAGAGGGCTTTGCCCCACATGGGCCAGTGCCCTGCGGATTTCCGGCTGAAAAAGGATGATCACGCTCAGGGCCAGATAGGCCCACAGGTTATTCAGCAGCCAACTGATGGTATAAAATTTTGCCCACTGGAAGATGAACGAGGCCATAACCAGAATAGTCAGCCCGATCATCATCTGAAGTGCCCGGGTCCCCTTGAAAAGCTTGAAGAGTTTGTAGAGGACAAAGGCAACAATCAGGATGTCAACGGCATCCTGCCATCGAAATGTCCGCAGAAACCAGTGAAGGATGTCAGAGATTTCAGAAAACATTCGGAACCATTTCCTTCATTAAACGCGCTGGGCCACCGCATCGGTTACCCGTGCCACCCTGACCATTTCCCGTACGTCGTGGACCCTGATAATATGTACGCCATTCATGATCCCCATACTCACTGCGGCCGCAGTCCCCTCAATCCGGTCCCCCACAGGGAGGTTTAGGATGCTGCCGATAAAGGCTTTCCGGGACGTACCGAGCAGAACCGGCCGTCCGAGAACCTTGAACTCCGGGAGATGCTTGATGATATCCAGATTGTCCTGGAGGCGTTTTCCAAAACCGATACCGGGGTCGATGATGATCTGCTCCTCCTTGACCCCTGCTTTATAAGCGATCTCCATGCTTTCCCCGAGGCCCGCAACGATCTCTCCGATCACATCTTCATAGTAGGGATCTTTTTGCATATCCCTGGGCGTTCCCTTGATGTGCATGATCACGACCGGGACACCGGCCTCAGCAATCAACGGCGCCATCCCCGGATCGAACCTGAGCCCGCTGATATCATTGATCATGTGGGCCCCTGCTGCAATCGCTTCTCTCGCCACACTCGCCTTATAGGTATCCACGGAGATTGTCATTCCGGGCTCTCTGGAAAGGCGCTCGACCACCGGGAGGACCCTCGCCAGTTCCTCGGCTTCCGAAACCTCCGACGCACCAGGGCGTGTCGATTCACCACCGATATCGATGATATCGGCGCCTTGGTCCCGCATGCTCAGGGCCTGGAGACAGGCCTTGTCCGGGTCCATGAAGGCCCCGCCGTCCGAGAATGAATCCGGCGTCACATTCAGGACCCCCATAATATGGGTCCTCTCATCGAGATTCAGCAGCTTGCCCCCGACAGACAGATGAAACTGCCTGACATTCATGTTCCGGATGCCCGTTTGTATCTGATCGGCAAGTTCCGGAAGTCCGAAAATCTTCTGCATCCTCAGCTTCCGGACCAGTTCATGGTATTGTCTTTCCGTGGCGATCATGAGGGCATCGGTGGACTCCACGGAGTGTGTGAGTGTCCCGTGTGAGACAGCGCAGTCTCCTCCGCGTGAAAGCAGTTCCTGTTTGAGAAGATTGGCCACTTTACAGGGGATGCCGGTAAGACGGATCAGTCTGGTCAATCCTTTGGGAAACATCAGGCCGATCCCTTCGGGATCTGCGCCCAGACGTTTTATTTCACGGATGAGTTCATCCCTCGTTCCCAGGTTGAGGATTCTCATCCGGTATCTCATCCCTTGGCCTCTTTGGGAGATTTCCCGTCCATGATCTCATCGAGCTGCTCTGCATTCAGAACCTCAATGTCCAAAAGGGTTTCGGCGATCCGTTTCAAGGTTCCAATGTTCTCCTGAAGAAGCCTTCTGGCCTCGTCATGGCACTCGTTGACAACCCTTCTCACCTCGGAATCAATCTCCACGGCCGTGGCTTCGCTGTAGTCCCTGTGCTGCGAGATTTCCCTCCCCAGGAAGATCTGCTCTTCCTTCTTGCCGAAGGTCACCGGGCCGAGCTTATCACTCATGCCCCACTCGCAGATCATCTTCCTTGCAAGCTCGGTGGACCGCTCAATGTCGTTTCCGGCCCCTGTAGTCATCTGATCGAAGATCAATTCCTCGGAGGCCCGTCCGCCCAGGAGCACCGTGATCCTGGCCAGCATGTTCTCCTTGGAGTAGGTGTACTTGTCCGACTCCGGAAGCTGCTGGGTGACTCCCAGTGCCCTGCCCCGCGGGATGATGGTCACCTTGTGCACCGGATCGGCGCCGGGAACAAGCCTGGCCACCAGGGCATGACCCGCCTCGTGATAGGCCGTGTTTCTCTTCTCCTCATCGGTCATGACCATACTCCTTCGCTCTGCACCCATCATGACCTTGTCCTTGGCTGATTCGAGGTCGGACATGTCGACCTTGTCCTTATTCTTGCGCGCAGCAAGCAGCGCACCCTCGTTCACCATGTTGGCCAGGTCGGCGCCGGAAAACCCCGGCGTCCCCCTTGCGAGGGTCATGATGTCCACGTCCTCTGACATGGGGATCTTCCGGGTATGGACCTTGAGTATCCCTTCCCTCCCCCTGATGTCCGGGTTCGGGACCACCACCTGCCGGTCGAACCTCCCGGGACGCATGAGGGCCGGATCGAGTACATCAGGCCGGTTGGTCGCCGCAATCAGGATGACGCTTTCATGGGATTCGAATCCGTCCATTTCCACCAGAAGCTGGTTTAATGTCTGCTCTCGCTCATCATGGCCTCCGCCGAGCCCGGCGCCCCGGTGACGTCCCACAGCGTCGATCTCGTCGATGAAGATAATGCAGGGGGCGTGCTTTTTCCCCTGGTCAAAAAGGTCCCTGACCCTGGATGCGCCCACGCCCACAAACATTTCAACAAAATCAGAGCCGCTGATCGTAAAGAAAGGAACATCGGCTTCCCCTGCAATGGCCCTCGCCAGAAGGGTCTTGCCTGTCCCGGGCGGCCCCATGAGGAGCACCCCCTTGGGGATCTTTGCGCCGAGCTTCTGAAACTTTTTAGGGTCCTTGAGGAACTCGATCACCTCCTGGAGTTCCTCTTTTGCCTCGTCAATGCCGGCCACGTCCTTGAAGGTTACTTTCTGCTGGTCCTCGGTCAGGAGCTTTGCGCGGCTCTTCCCGAAAGAGAGGGCCTTGTTCCCTCCGCCCTGCATCTGGCGCATGAAGAAGACCCATACGCCGATCAGGAGGAGGAAGGGAAACCATGAGACCAGAATGGTCGTCAGAAGTGACTCTTTCCTGGGCGGCTTGGCCTTGATCTTCACACCCTTGGCCCGAAGGTCCTTGATCAGGTCGGGATACGGCGGCGAATAAACCTTGAAGGTCTTGCCATCCTGCGTGGTGCCGGTGATCCCTTCGTCATCCTGGATCACGACATCGGACACGTCCCCGCTGTCCACCTGGTCCAGGAACTCCGTAAATGTGACCTCGTGCGTAATGTCCTTCTGATAATTGAACAGGTTGAAAACAAGGACCATCGCCATACCAATGACGAGCCACAGGGTTAAACTTTTATAAAAGGAATTCACAAAGGGCCTCCCGGACGGCAAATCAATGCGCAAGAGACAGGACAAATATTCTATCTCATTGATTTACATTGTTTTTTATATGGCGCATCCTATCACAGAACCTTTCTGAGAGACAATAAAAATATTTAATTTTTCAAATAAATCCGCACAAATCCAAAATCATATGATGAACTCGTAAAAATGGGACGGCAAAGTAAAAAGCTCCGGATGCAAGGCACGCAAGTCCTGAGGAATGAGGCGTACTTACAGCTACGCTGCAATGACGAAGGACGCAGCGTAACGACGCAGACGGACTTTTTACGAAGCCGTGATCCTGTGAATCTCCGGCAAATACCGAAAGGCCTCATTAAAATCCATGCCGTAGCCCACCACAAAGTGATCAGGAATCTGAAATCCCAAGTAGTCGATCCCAACTTCGACCTTTCTCCTCGACGGCTTGTCCAGCAGCGTACAGACCCTGATCGACTTGGGATTCCGCACCCTGAGGAGCCTGAGCAGGTAGTCCGTGGTCAGTCCGGTGTCCATGATATCATCCACGATCAGGATGTTGCGTCCGGCCACAGGCTGATTCAGATCCTTGAAAACCTTGATCTCCCCGGACGGGTCCGTACCCGGCCCATAACTGGCCACACCCAGAAAATCGATCTGGACCGGGATGGATATCTCCCGGACCAGGTCAGCCAGAAATATAAAGGCCCCCTTGAGGATCCCGACCATGAGGAGATCCTCACCATGATAGTCACGTGATATGGTTTCCGCCAGTTCACGGACTCTCGTCCGTATGGCCTCAGCCGGTATCAGAACTTCACCGAGCTTCTTCATGCTCCTCCCCATTGAGGCGGCGTATCCGGATCAGGACCGCCCGGCTGGTCTTTTCATCCACGGTATAACGGGCATCCATGCGGTACCCGCCGATCCAGAGGATCTCGTTCTCACGGTTGACCAGGAGCGGGACCCGGCCGCGCTCGGCATACGGCACTTTCTCGTCGATGAAAAATCGTTTGACCTTTTTTCTCTTTCCGAATCCCGCCGGATAGAAAATGTCCCCCGGCCTCCGGGTTCTGAAACAGAGCGGCGTTACACACTTGTCAAGATCGAGCAGGGCCTCGCTTTTCTTGAGTGATCCGGCGGCCTCTCCCGAGGAAAGGATCCTGGATTCCACTTCGATCCTGAGCCATGGGATCCGTTCCATGCCGGGGATCGCAATTTCATGGAGATCCAGCGCCGTTCCTTCGGGTTCCTCCCTGCTGAACTCCAGCCTTCCGTAGACCTTCCTGACCTTCAAACCATGCGGGAGATCTACCCTCGCCGCGGAACCCTCTCTGCCCATGAGTTTTAAAATCGAATCCACATGCCGGAAAGTCATCTCGAAAAACCCGCCGGCCTGAACCATGGCCATCCTTACCATCCTCCGCACCAGGGCGTCAGGAAGACCCTTCATGTCCATGAGGCCGAGGGCCACCCCGCCGGGGATCCGTACAGGCGAGAAGTGCCTTTCCGCCTGTTCCTGCATGTAGGCGTCCTCATCCCCCAGTATCCTTGCAGTCCTCAGCAGGTCTTCAATAAGGTTCGGGTTGTATTTCTCCACCAGCAGGGGAATGAGCTCCATGCGGATGCGATTCCTAAGATAAATCCCCTTGTGATTGGATGAGTCCTCCCGGTATGGGATCTCCCTCTCCGTGAGGTATGAAAGAATCTGTTCCCGTGTCGCATCAAGCAGCGGGCGAATGATGCCCGGCTCCCTCCGGACCGGCATGCCCGACAGCCCCCTGGCCCCGGCCCCCCGCAGCAGCCGCATGAGCAGGGTCTCGGCCTGGTCATCAGCGTGATGCCCAAGGGCGATCCTAAATGCGCCGTGTTCCCTGGCTGTCCTCTGGAAAAAGTCATACCGGATCTCCCGGGCAGCGGCCTGGGCGGAAAGTCCCTTCTCCCGGATCAGGGCAGGCAGGTCCACAAACTCGGATACCAGTGTGGTCCCGTAACGGGCCGCCGCCTGTTCACAGAATGCAAGGTCGCCCTCGGACTCCTTGCCCCGCATGCCGTGATTCAGGTGTGCAGGGATCAGCGCCAGTTCATACACATCCTTCAGAGTCCACAGCACATCCAGAAGGGCCATGGAGTCCGGACCTCCGGAGAGCCCCACCACAACCCTATCCCCTTTCTCGAGGAGAGAGTGCTTCTGAATAGTCTGCCTGACCTTATTCAACAGGTCCATAAAATCTTCCCTTGTACGTCTCTATTATTAATAAGGGTTCAA
>CAKKPE010000023.1:0-7391 GCA_919901565.1 bacterium | reverse complement strand
ACAGTTCAAACAGTTCAAACAGTTCAAACAGTTCAAACAGTTCAAACAGTTCAAACAGTTCAAAGGGTTCAAAGGGTTCAAACAGTTTAAACGGCTTGAACCGCTTGACCGATTTAAACGGTTTGAATCACTTGAACCGCTTGAACGATTTAAACAGTTTGAACCAGAATCTCCCAACTACATCAACTTATACTTCGGCCCTCCCCCGCCCTCAGGCGGCGTCCAGTTGATAATCCCGTAAGGGTCGCGGATATCGCAGGTCTTGCAGTGGACACAGTTGGTAAAATTGATCCTGAGCCTCTCTTCGCCTGCGGCCTCATCCATGGCCATCTCGTAGACCCCGGCCGGGCAGAATTTCACGCAGGGGTTCTGGTACTCCTCCCGGCACCGGCCGTGGCAGATGGAGAGATCCTTCACATGCAGGTGGCACGGCTGGTCCTCATCATGGATGGTGCCGGAATGGAAGACATCCGAGACCTTGTCAAAGGTCAGCTCTCCGTCGAACTTCACCGGATTCTTGGGATCGCTATTCCCGCAATAGTCCCTGACCCTCTTCATCTGCTCGTAATCCGATTTGAGCCCTCTCCATCGGGTCAGTCCTTTGCCCCCTGCAACCAGGCCGAAGGCGGCGTTCATCATACCCGTGATCATGCCGCGGTCGAATCCCTGGTGGAAATTCCTGGATGAGAGGAGATCCCGGCCCGCGTAGCTCTCCTTGAGCGAGGCCTCGTAAAGACTCAGGGCCTCCTGAGAAAAATCATTTTTGAGCAGTGCGGAAAATGCCGCCTCGGCCGCCAGCAT
The DNA here is from genome assembly GCA_919901565.1 of bacterium. GTDB lineage: Bacteria > CG2-30-53-67 > CG2-30-53-67 > CG2-30-53-67 > CG2-30-53-67 > CG2-30-53-67. The sequence goes on along the minus strand of CAKKPE010000023.1, from coordinate 6,590 downwards.
CCCGGACTTCATGGAGAGATGGATCCCCTTGATCCGCCGGCTGTCAAAGATCGCAGCGCTGTCCCCGATGAGCATCCCGCCGTCAAAACAGAGGCGCGGCATCGAGGCATATCCGCTGATAGAGACCGTCTTGGCCCCGTATTCCAGGAGTTTTCCCCCTGAAAGCATGGACTGCACAAAGGGATGCCTTTTGAATTCCTGGAACCGCTCATGCGTATCGAAGAAGGGGTCCGGGGAATTCAATCCCGCAAGCAGCCCCAGGGTCAGCCGGTTTTCGGACATGGGATAAATAAAACCGCCGCCGTAGGTGTCCGCAGGCAGGGGGTATCCGAGCGTATGGATCACCTCCCCTTTTCCGGTCCTGGTCTCCGGAAGTTCCCAGACCTCCTTGACGCCGGTCAGATAGGTCATGGGGTCCTTGCCCTCATTGAGTCCCAGTCTTGGAATCAGCCCTTTGGTCAGGCTCCCCCTTGGGCCCTCTCCGAAGATGGTCACCTTTGCGATCAGATCAATCCCCGGCTCGAAATTTCCTTTGCGGTTCCCGTTCTTGTCGATCCCCTTGTCCCCGGTCCGCACGCCGATCACCCGATCTCCGTCAAAGAGGACCTCCACGCCCGGGAAACCCGGGAAGATCTCGCAGCCGCTCCCGGTCACGAGCCCGGCCAGCCACCGGTTGAACCGGCTGAGGGATATAACCAGCCCGCCGTGGTTCTTGAGCGGGGAGGGAATGAACGGGGCACGGACCTGCGAATTCGGAAGAAGATAATAGAGGGACTCATTTGTCACCCGGTGCTCGACAGGGGCCCCGCGCTCCTCGAAATCCGGGACCAGCTCCCTGAGGGTGACCGGGTCCATGACCGCGCCCGAGAGCCCGTGCGCGCCGATCTCGGCGCCCTTCTCAATCAGCACGACCATGGGATCTTCAATCCTCTCTCCCTGTACCTTTCCGCTTTCCACGTCCTTGTTATACTCACTGATCCGGTTCATGAGATGGAGCGCACCGGCCAGAGAGGCCGGGCCTCCGCCCACGAACAGCACATCCACCTCCATGCGTTCCCGATTTTCCATAGATCTCCCCCTTGATCGGTTTAGATGTAAGGCATTATATCACCAACACCTTGATTTTCAAGTCATTTAGAAAGATAAGACCGTTATTTTTGCAGGGCAAATAAGAAGGCACGGAACATCACATGGGGCAAAAAGGGAAGAGGCCAGCTTTTCTTGTATGCTGAAAAGCAGGCCTCCTCTTTTCTGTTCAGTTACTTTGCAGTTTTGGGCAGGTCGGCCCCCTTGGCCTCTACCATAATCATGGGCTTTATCTTCTCCAGGAGCTTCTCCCCGATCCCCTTGACCTTGAGCAGGTCCTCCACCGCGGCAAAGGGCCCGTTCTGGGTCCGGTATTCCACAATGGCCTCGGCCTTTTTCTCTCCGAGTCCGGGAAGTGCACTGATTTCCGCAGCCGTGGCCTGGTTCAGGTTGATCTTTTCGGTCTTGGTTTTTGCAGATACGGCCTGATCTGCGGCCCCGGCCTGTGGCGCAACAAACCCCAGGATGGCCATGACACAGAACAGGATCATGATTGAAACAGAGGTTTTCTTATTCATGATTTCAGTCTCCTTTATGTTCGAGGTTGAAGTTAATGAAATGAGTCCTGAACGGATGTTATCAAGTGCGGACCACCCCCTTTGCAAAAAGATTCTCTTCAGCCCATGGACTCTCTAGAGATCTAACGGTTCAGGAAGTGCAAATTCAAGCAGATTTGCCTTAGAAGTAGCCCGACATTATCAGTTCGCTGGAGACAAGTCAAGAAATTTATATCGAAATTTATATCGAAACATTTTCCATTGACGGCTTCGCAAAATGTTGTTAACGTATGACAGCCTGAAACAAGACATGTGTATAAAATTAGGAACAGCCGTCATACCCAGCTGAAAATGAGACGGCGAAGTAAAAAGCTTCAGATGCAAGGCGCGCAAGTCCTGAGGAATGAAGCGTACTTACAGTTACGCTGCAATGACGAAAGACGCAGCGCAACGCCGCAGATGGACTTTTTACGAAGCCGTCATGTCTTAGAAGGAGGTCCCATAATGTCAAGATCCCTCTTCCATATCTCCCTGCTCGTATGGTTTTTCACCATGACTATCTGCACTGGAACATCACCACTCTTTGCCGGAAATGATTATGTGCCGGGTGAGATCATCGTCCGCTACAAGGCCGATGTCTCCGGATCCGCTGTGGTCCGGTCCCTGAGTGCAAAAGGGGCAACACGGCTGGGCGGCGTGGATGGACTCAATGTCCACTTCGTGGCTCTTCCCTCAGATGGCAGCGTGGAAAAAACGCTGGACGAATACCGCAAGGACCCGGATGTGCTTTATGCCGAGCCTAACTACAGGGTCCATGCGCTGCAACAAAATTTTCCAAACGAAAAAAATTATGTTCCACTGCAATGGGACGAGCAGTGGGGTTTACACAATACGGGTCAAGACGTTGGTCCTTCCAATACTAACGGAGCAATCGATGCCGATATTGATGCACCCGAGGCATGGGAGATCGAGACCGGTTCTTCTGATACGGTCATCGCCGTCCTGGATACCGGCATGGACCTGGATCATGAAGACCTGTCTTCACGCCTCTGGACCAACTCCGGGGAGACCGCCTCCAACAGCAAGGATGATGACGGCAACGGCTACATAGACGACGAAAACGGGTGGGACTTTGTGAACAACGACAATGATCCGGACGACGACAATGTCCGTTCGGGCAGCAACGTGAACAGCCACGGCACGCATATCAGCGGGATCATCGGGGCCCAGGGCGACAACCTGAAAGGCGTGGCCGGCATCAACTGGAATGTCAAGCTCATGATCCTCAAGGTCCTGGACCAGAACGGTGAAGGAACCGTGGCCGATATCATCACGGCCATCCAGTACGCCGTAAACAAACAAGTAAAAATCATCAACGCCAGCTGGGGAGTTACGAGCTTCAGCCAGTCCCTCTATGACGAGATAAAGAGCGCCGGAGAGAGCGGCGCCCTGATCACCACCGCGGCAGGAAACACCGGCACCGTGGAGTACCCGGCCCGGTTCAATCTGGACAATATCATTGCAGTCACCGCCACCGGCCTCAGTGACGAGCTGACCGATTTCGGGACCGGAACAAATGCAGCCGTCGGCGTGGAGGATGTGGACCTCGGCGCCCCAGGGCGCCTAATCTACAGCACCATCATCATGGACAACGGTCCATCGAATGAAAGCTATTACTGGAAAGACGGTACGTCTCAGGCCACCGCCTTTGTCACAGGGGTTGCGGGCCTGCTTCTCTCCGATGATTCAACACTGACACCGGCCAAGATCAAGGGCCGGATCTTGAACAAGGTTGAGGTGGTCTCAGACCTGGCCAATACTACGGTCAGCGGCGGGCGTCTGGACGCTTTCAAAGCGCTCTCCAGCCAGGTCGTGATTGTCCCCTTCGGCACCGGGTTGAACGTCGGCGAGACCAAACAGTTCACCCTGGACGGGGCCACGGCCACAAATTGGTCCTCCAGCAACACGAGCGTGGGGACCATCAATGCCTCCGGCCTCTTCACGGCCGTGGCCGCCGGCACCTGCACGGTCTCGGCCAGCAGCGGCCTTTACACCTCGGCGACCATCTATGTCAAAGAGATCACTATAACATCCTCCAAGACATCGCTCGACCCGGTGGAGAACGTGACCTTTACGGCTTCCGGAGGAACATCCCCTTATACATGGACCAGCACCGACACCTCGGTCCTGACCGTGAACAGCAGCGGAATCGTCACGGGCGTGGCCAAGGGTAGCGCCACCGTGACAGCGACCGATGCCCGGGGATACTCCGGAACCTCGGAAACCATCACGGTCTCAGGCTCCGGCAGCAGCGGCGGCGGTGGCGGCGGGAACTGCTTCATCGCCACGGCGGCTTTCGGCTCTCCCCTGGAGAGACATGTCCGTACCCTGCAGGAATTCCGTGACCGCTGCCTCATGACCAACGGTCCGGGCCGGGCCTTTGTCCGTTTATACTATCAGTACAGCCCTCCCCTGGCCGAACGTATCGCAGACAGTCCTCTGCTTAGGGGCATGGTCAGAATCCTGCTGATCCCCCTGATCCTCTTCGGAGCGGTAATGGTGAAGAGCGGGATCTCCTGGAAGGGACTCTTCTTTGCAGTCATGCTGATTGCGGCGGGTACCGTCTTTGTGTTTCAGAAAAGAAGAAATATGGCTGAAGAAATCAGGAATCAAAGATCAAGAATTAAGAATTCAGATCAAGAGGAAACATGGGAATCCTGACTTCATTAATCATCCTGTTCATAATTCTTGCTCTGGTTCTCTTTTTCGGGAAAACGGCCTGCCGGAAAGTCAGCGAGGAGGAGCGGCAGCGGAACGACCCTTCCTGCAGCTCTTGTGGAGAGGCAGGAAGTGTGGACGCGGCAGACAGGCCCCCTTCTGAAACCGAATGAGAAGGCCGGAGAGCCCTCTCCTTCATCCCTTCGCGGAAGGCGTGTGCTTGGGGACGTCCATAAAATAATAAGTTCCTTCTTCTCGCCCGATAACTATTTTATAATTTTATGGACGTCCCCTTAGTCTCCTACGAATTCCATGGCGAAAAAAATCCTTGAAATGCGCCTGATAATGGATATAATAAGAAAATCGGGGAGGCATTCAATACGATCGTGCACCGAGCCACGCAGAACAGGGAGGAGTATGATGAAAGTCATTGTTGAGATAAAAGACAAAGAGGAAATGAAGAAAATCATGAAGATGTTCGGCAAGGAGCACGTTGCGGTCGTCAAGTCTCATAAAGAACGAATACTCGATACCATTTTTAATAAATTTAAAGTGAAACTCCCTGAACGATACAAATTCGACAGGGAGGGAATCCATGCCCGATAAGGCATTCATTGACACCAATGTGCTTGTCTACTTCATTAGCAACGACGACGAGCGAAAGAGGAAAGCCCGTGAGGTAATGCTTTCAAACGCCGAAACCGTCGTCAGCTCACAGGTGATCAACGAGTTTATCAGTACCTGCCTGAAGAAGAACCTTCTCAGCTTGGATGATGTTGCCGGAGTCTCAAAGGGTTTCATGCGCGCTTTGCATTTATCGCCCGTCCGCGAAAGTACGATCAACAGGGCGCTCAAGCTCGTCAAAAAATACAAATACTCTTATTGGGACAGTTTAATCATTGCATCTGCTATGGAAAATGATTGTTCGATTTTATACACTGAAGATATGCAGCACGGCCAAGTCATCAACAACCGCCTCCGAATCGTCAACCCCTTCCTAACATAGACCGGCAATATCCTACATAATACGGTCTGTTGCGTGGGGACCTCCATAAAATAATAAGTTTCTTCTTTTCGCCCGATAACTATTTTATAATTTTATGGACGTCCCCTTAGTTTCCTTAGTTTCTCCCTATTTACCGACCAATAATTTCCGGAAGTCTTCGTAGATGTCCTTCCTGTGCCCGACAAAGTGAATCTCGACCACCTTTTCCTGATTATTCACTCTGTAGATGATTAGATAGCGTCTGTACGGAAGTGAATAAATTCCGTCGAGTTCTTCAATCAAAGGTTTTCCGAGAAGAAGCGTGGTGGACAATCTTTCAATTTCATTCTTCAGGGCAGGCTTGATCTTGGGATTCAGCTTTTTAATCAGGCTTCGGCAGGCTTGTGAATAGGTCAAACGGTATGGGCTCAATCCTCCCAGGCCTCCTTATGACTGACCGTCCTCTTCTCATTGAAATCCTGTACTGATTTTTTCAGCGCCTTCATTGTAGCCGGATCAGAGAGGATTTCTATGGTCTCCATCAAACCCTCGTATCGATCAAAACACATCATCACACTAACGGGAACGCCATTCCTGGTGATCGCCACCGCCTCGTCGAATCTCTCTATCCTTTTAATGATCTCGAGCAGCTCTTTCTTCACCCTGGTTACCGGAAGAATCTCCTGCAAATCTTTCATGCCATCCTCCTGAAAGAACCATTCTATAAATAATAATGGCCATTATAATGGCCCTTCTCTTCAATGCCAAGCTGCTTTTCTGGACATCTGTCTGTCTTAAACACTTGTCGTGGTCCGCCCCCCCTTCAGGGACGTGCGTGGAGAACGTCCATAAAATAATAAGTTTCTTCTTTTAGCCCAATAACTATTTTATAATTTTCTGGACGTCCCCTTAGTCTCTTTCTTGTTTAGTTAACCGCTCTGACCTCCATTGGCCGTATCAAAAAATAGTCTGTAACCAACCGATTCTATTTATCTTTTCCGGAACCGTCCCCAGGAGTTCCTTTCTCTACTTTCCATTGAGCGCCTGAATTGGCGCCCAGTTGTTTAGGTATGCCGAGAAGTCTCGCTCGCCGTTTGAATACTGGCCTTGAGCAATTGCCAGCTGTTCTTGGCGCTTCAAGCCGCGGGTTTCCCAACAACGATTTTTCTCCGTTACCCAAAGGTAACTCTGAATGGTTTTGCCTTTCTTGTGAATTGCACTGAGCCGGTTGAGCAGTTCTGATGGTTTGATAATCACTTTACCCCCGGCAAAGCCGGGGGTTTGAAACCGTGTGAACCGCTCAA
>CAKKPE010000022.1 GCA_919901565.1 bacterium | reverse complement strand
GATAACCAGTTGAATTTATTTACATAACAACCGGACAGTAGTGATAAAGAATCAAGAATCTCCAACGGAAGTTGCTGAGGGACCGTATGACAGAAAAAACCCAGGTTATCACCCTGACAACAGATTTCGGTTGCAAGGACTCTTTTGTCGGGATCATGAAAGGCGTGATCCTCTCGATCCAGCCGAATGTCAAGATTGTGGATATTACCCATGAGGTTGAACGCCACAATATCGAAGAGGCGCTCTATACCCTGACGTATTCTTATGCGTATTTCCCGGCGGGGACTATTCATGTGGTGGTGGTGGATCCAGGGGTGGGATCGGGCAGACGGCCCCTGCTGGTTCAGGGCGAGCAATACCTTTTTCTCGCTCCGGATAACGGCGTCCTCTCATTCTTGTATGATGAAGAGAACAAGTGTACGGTCCGCGTGATTGAATCCGACCATTATTTCCGAAAGCCGGTGAGCCAGACCTTTCATGGAAGAGATATCTTTGCTCCGGTAGCGGCATGGCTCGGGAAGGGGATCAAGCCTGAGAATGTGGGACCGGTGATTTCGGATTACAGCCGTCTGAATATTCCGCAGCTTTTGATCTCAGACCAGTGCATACGAGGAGAGATCCTCTATGTGGACCGTTTCGGAAATCTGATCACCAACATACAGAAGAGGCACCTTGATTCGGTTGCAGGTGAGAAGGGAGAAATTGCCGTCGAATGCAAAGGGGTTACGGTCCGGGGGCTGTATGCCTCTTATGCGGACAATACAACAGGGCTGCCCGGCATCATCATCAACAGTTTTGATCTTCTTGAAATCTTCTGCTACAAGGGGAGCGTCCAGGAAACGACCGGCCTGCAACGCGGAGACCGGATACAGGTCTGCCTGGGGAAAAAATAAACGGCTCCTGTTCCTTCCGGTTTCTTCAGCTCCGGTTACCGTATGGCTGAAGGCATCTATATCGACCTGCTTGTTCTGGGCGATTCTTCAAGAATCAACCCCAAAAGAGAATAATTAATTGACAATGGGTATATTTTAGGTATAAATATTATACTATGGAGTTTGAATTCGATTCCAGGAAAAGCGATGGCAATAAGGAAAAACATGGGATTGACTTTTATGAAAGCTCGTGAATTTGACAAGAAATTTGATGAAGGCAAGGATGTTTCTCAACACCTTGATGTGTCGAAGGCAAGAAGACCAGAGCAAGCGCAGAAAAGGGTTAATGTAGATTTTCCTTTGTGGATGATCCAGTTATTAGACAAGGAAGCAAGACGTCTGGGTGTGCCTCGGCAATCCATCATCAAAGTCTGGGTAGCTGAGCGTCTTGAAAAGGTATAATGATATCTGATTCTATCAAGTCGTCTCTTCAGAAGTGGCTCTCAATTAGACAGTCTCGCCTGACCACTTCCAAAGGCCGCCGCTGAAGCGGAGTTACTAACTGTATGAGAATTTATGAAGGTCCGAGACCTCATTAAATTGTTGGAATCAAATGGTTGGGTCCAAGTGCGAAGGAAGGGTAGCCATCGTCAGTTCAAGCATCCTTCGATGCCGAGCGTGGTCACCGTTGCCGGAAAACCGAACGCAGATTTACCTCCAGGCACTCTAAATAGTATAATGAAGCATGCAGGACTCAAGAAAGCGGAGGAAAAATGAAGTACATGGTCATTGTTGAAAAAGGGGAGAAAGGTTATGGTGCCTACGTCCCCGATCTTCCGGGCTGCGTGGCAGCCGCCGATACTCGAGATGAGGTTATCGAGCTGATCAAAGGGGCTATCGAGTTTCACATCGAAGGTTTGCGCGAAGCCGGGCAGCCAGTTCCTCAACCCTCATCCGTCAGTGAGTTCGTAGATGTGAATGCCGCATAGCCGCTTTTTTTGATGAGTGATCTCTGAGAATGTCATCGTTATTTCGCTATTATTTCAACGGGGAAGTAATACGATAGGACACGATAGGGCAACAACATGACAAAAGAAGAACTTATCCGGTTCTGGCTTGATTCATCCGATGAAAATTATCAGTCCATGCTCAATATGTTTCAAGCAGGCGAATATACGTGGTCGCTGTTTATCGGCCATCTGGTTATAGAAAAACTGTTGAAAGCGTATTATATAAAAGCGGTGAACCGAGAAGTCCCCAGAACTCATGATCTCTATAAACTCGCCCTACAGGCTAAGCTTAAGCTGAACATGACGGAAAACCAGAAGGATTCCTTGCAGTATATTACGTTGTTCAACATAGAAACACGGTACGAGGAGTACAAAAGGGACTTTTACAAAAAATGCACGAAGGAATTTGCAGCAACGAATATCGAGAAGATCAAGGAGTTGCGTGAATGGATGAAACCAAAAATAAACAACTGATATATCAATCCATAAAGAGATATATCGAGGAATTGAAGAAAAGGAATATCGAGGTTGTCGCCGTCTATCTTTACGGTTCCTACGCAAAAGGCAAGGCAACAGAGTGGAGCGATATCGATGTAGCGATCCTGACGGAAAAATTCATCGGCGACAGTTTCGATTTCAAGTTTTTACTCATGAAAATCGCTCGAGAAATAGATCCCGATATTGAGCCGCATCCCTATCTCGTAGATGAATTCACTGAAGATAATCCTCTCGCTGCCGAGGTGATGAGGACCGGAGAGAAGGTGGCGTAAGCTCTCACGATTCTTCTGTCAGAAAATTATCGTCAAGGGATTGTTTATTTATTCAATCCGCAGGCAATGGCACAAGGCGGCAGTGTGAAAACATTTTCCCTATGTGGGAAAATGTTTACATAAAAAGGGTAAATGTTTACCACTTTTTATGCCAGCCTTCGGGCTGATCAGAAGGCGCGTGATCATTACAAAAAAAATCATCTTCAACCATTTCGGTAGGTTATAAACTTCACGTTAAAAAAGTAGAGAAAGTGGTATATTTATTGCATAATAAAAATAATCATGCCGGACTGAATTTGTTCGTCATCATCCGGCCCGACCGGATGATCCAGATTCTATTTTTATCATGCTGGACCCCCTGATCGGGCCTGTCCTCCGACTTGATCGGGGGATCAGAGGGTAAGCTTGATCCAGTCTTGTCATTGTCCTCCTCCGGCTTGACCGGGGGATTGCCCTCGGTTTACCGGGGCTTGACCGGATGATCCAGTTCCCTTTTCGTCATTGTCCAGCTTGACTGGACAATCCAGTTTCTATTGTCTGGATTCCCCGATCGAGTCGTGGAATGACAGGATTTGTTATTGGAATCAACCCACTCAACTACGCGAAGAGCCGGATATTTCTTTATGCGAGTGACGGATAGGGCACAAGGTTTGTTTCTTAGAGGATCCTTCAAAAATTAATATGAACAAACAGAACGATCTGGGAGGAATATGTATTTCCTGAAAAGAGTGAGTCCCTTTTTGTTCCTGGCAGGGCTTTTCTTCTTAAATGTTGATCTCAATAGCAACCGGATCACCGATGCCACGATGACGTTGAAGGTTTATTACTGATCAGGCGGGAGAAGGTGTCATGAGTATCCATCCTTCTAAGAAAAGGAATAATCGAAAGTTCTGGATAGGAGTTCTTTCATTATGTATATGTTTTATCTCTGGTTCATCACTAATAAAAACAGCAAAGGCCTGGGGTTGCAATGAAGGTTGCGCTGCAGCAGGGTATTACCGTTTGATACCGTATGCAGGTGATTGCGGCAACTGGGCTTATCATAGAATAATCTATGACTGTAATTTTATCCCATGTCTTGATCAAATGGGATATGGAGGATGTAGAGTCTGTGATCCTTCCGGAGAGTGGTGTCCTCCTATACCTTCAGAACAATGGACGAGTTATGGCTGCGACGATTGCTGCGATGGCCCGGAATGCTACGATGGTCCAGGAAGCTGTGATATCAAGACCGGAAGTCCTGTGAATGTTTCCTCCGGCAACATGTACACCCAACCCCGGACTGATCTTAGCATCGGACAAGACGATTTAAAAATCGAGGTGACAAGGATCTACAACAGCAGATTCGACTTCAAGGGTGCTTTCGGACAGGGCTGGACGACAAACTATTGGATTGTGGCAAAAGGGATCGGATGGGACACGATTACGGTTTTCCTCGGGGGAGGAAGAAGGGCAAATTTCACCCGAAACCCGGCACTTCCTAATCAGTATGACATTGACCCTCAGCATAACCAGAACTTCACTCCCTCCAAAGGCCATCATGACAGCTTCGCTTTTGATCCTGATCCGAACTCGATTGAACCCTACATTTATACGGACGAATCCGGTATGAAATATTACTTTAACCGGGACAGTCATTTGGTCCGGATTCATTCACCCAAAGGCACTGATCTCTTCTTTACGCACCGTACCGACTATCCTGACCTCATCGACCGCGTCACCGACTCCTACGGCCGCTACATCGTCTATGATTATGACTGGTCTAATCCCTTGGACACGGATTACAATTTTGCCTCGTTCCGTGTCGCCTCCATCTCAAGTTCGGACGGCTCTTCGGTCATCTACACATATAATCCAACTACCGAGAACCTCACCCGCGTGGACTATTCCGATGGCAGTTATATTGAATATCAATATAACGACCCCAATGACATCCATAATATCACCGAGATCATCGACACCAACGGAAATATTATCGAATTCCACACCTATGACACCTCGGACAGGGCCGTCACCTCAAAAGGGCCGGACCATGACATCACCATTGAATATACTACATCATCCCAAACCAAGGTCACCAACAACAGCGATGGGAGTTACAAGATCATCAACTACAATACCTACGGCCGTGTCACCTCGGTCTCGGGCACCTGTACATCGTGCGGGAACGAGAAGGCCTATACCTGGGATACCAACACGCTTAATCTGCTCTCCTCCACCGACAAAAACAACAACGTCACCGTATATCAAAATTACGACACCCGCGGCAACTACGGCACCAAGATCGAAAAAGACCCAAACGGAGTCGTGCTTCGCACCACCACGTATACCTACCACCCCACCCTCAAGGAGCAGGCCTCGGTCGCCATCCAGAGCGTGGTCGATCCTGCGCAGAACAAAGTCACCATCTACGACTACGACGACCCGGCCGATCCCACCGACAATCCTCTTCTCTATAATGAGAATCCAACAAATCTTGTCCACCGGATCATTGAGCAGGGATACACAAGAGACATCAACGGGAACCAGACTCCCTTTGAGACCATCACCACCTACACCTACAACTCGCTCGGCCAGAAGACCCTGATCGACGGCCCTAGAACCGACGTCTATGACGTCATCGAAAACCTCTACTACCCCAATGATCCATCCCAGGGGAATAACCGCGGGCAGTTGCAGGCCCCGTCCGCAGATATACCGGCCCATCCACGTATCTTGAGACCACGTTTTCAAATTACGATACCCTGGGGAACGTGGGAGCCGTCACCGACCCCAACGGAAACGTCATCACCTACACCTACGACAGCCGGAGCCGCCTCCAGACCACGACCGACCAGGGGACCGGCGCCAGGACCGAATACGTCTATGACATGACCGGAAACATCGACTACATCATCCTCCCCCTCGGAAACATCATAGACTACGGCTACGATACCTACAACCGCCTGCAAACCATCGAGCAGAAGGCCAATTCCGTGACCAGCCCGGCCCTGGCTAAAATCAAATATACCTACGATGCCAACGGCAACCGGACCAAAGAAGAGACCTTTGATGAGAACAACATCCTCCAGAAATACGAGGACTACAACTACAATAACCCCGCGGACCCCAACCGCCTCTACCGGATCATCAATCCCGATAACACCTACACCGAGTTCTCCTACGACGGGAATGGAAACAAGCGCTTTGCCGAAAATAAAAAGCCCGACAGCACCACAACCCACAAGACCGAATATATCTACGATGCACTCGACCGGCTGACCTCGGTCAAACAGACCAAGGACCTGGTCGGAGGGGCCACAGCCGACACCACCTACGGCTACGACCTCCAAGACAACCTGACCTCGGTCCTGGACGGCAAGGGGAACCAGACCGGCTTGGAATACGACGACATGGGCCGTCTCATCAAGAGCACCTCCCCGGACACCGGCATCACCCGTTATACCTATGATGAGGCCGGGAACCTCAAACAAAAGAAAGACGCCAAGGGAAATACCGTCACCTACACCTGCGACAGCCTGAACCGGCTCACCTTTATTGACTATCCCACGGACGCGGATCCGGTCTATACCTATGACGAACCCGCATCCGCCAACGGCAAAGGCCGCCTAACCTCCGTGACCCGTGCCGCCGTTACCAGCCGGTATCATTATGACTCGCAGGGGAGGGTGAGCAAAGAAGAAAAAACCATCTTAGGCAAGGCCTACACCACCGAATACGACTATGATCAAAACGGAAACCTCAAAGGGATCTGGTATCCATCAGGCCGGTACACGGCCTATCGCTACGACCGGGCCGACCGCGTGGAGAGCGTGACCTCTCGCCATTTCTCCGTGACCAGCGATCTGGCCCCCAATATACAATACAAGCCCTATGGCGGCATGAAGAATTGGACCCTGGGGAACGGCCTTTCACCATCCATCACATACGACAACCAGTACCGTATCTCAGGCATCACCATTGGGAGCCTCTTCTCCAGATCCTACACCCCGGACGACGTGGGGAACATCCTGGCCCTTGATGATCAGACCGCCGCAAACAAGGACCAGGGTTTTACTTACGATCCCCTAAATCGCCTCAACAATGCGGCCGCCGCCAACACCTATGGAACCCGGGGCTTCACCTACGACGACGCTGGGAACCGCCTGACCAAGACCCAGAATGCGAACTCCACGACCTACACCTATCCCTCGGCCAACAACAAACTGGCCTCCCTCACCGGCTATGAAACCGCAAGCTTCACCTATGATCTCAACGGCAACATCACCGGCAACGGCACGCACACCTTTACCTACACCGATGACAACCGGATCAGGAACGTGGACAATGGAACTACCGCCGTATACGCCTACGATATTCAGGGAAGAAGGATAGCGAAAATACTGGGAGGCACGCTTGCCGCCCTGTATCACTACGATCTGAACGGTCGGCTCCTTGCTGAGACCGATGGATATGGACGGACCCTCACCGAATACATCTATCTCAATGGCCAACTCCTCTCCAAGATCGACGCTCTTTCCGACACCGATGCCGACGGCCTCCCCGACGCCCTCGAGACCGCCATCGCCACCAACCCTAACGCCGTGGACTCGGACAATGACGGTTTTACCGACGGCTATGAATTCAACCGGGGCTCCGACCCCAAGCAGGCCGCCTCCAAGCCCACGACCGACGACGACCAGGACGGGCTATCCAACCAGGAAGAGGTCCGCTGGGGCGCAGACCCCAACCTCACCGACTCGGATGGTGACGGCCTCACCGATGGGAACGAGGTCAATCTGTACCACTATGATCCCTCGCTTTCCGACACCGACGCAGACGGCATCCCGGACGGAAGCGAGGACTGGGACGGAGACACCCTCACTAACCTCACCGACCCGCTCCCCTTTAATTTTAACTACATGGACGGCGACATCAATGCCGATAGCATCGTGGACATGGCCGATGCTTTACTTGCCATGCGGATCGCCACAAATCAGATCACCCCGACCACCCTTGAGCTTCAGCATGGCGACGTGGTGCCAACCCCCATCCCCGACGGTATCATCGACATAGCCGATGCCCTCATCATCATGCGAAAGGCCATGGGACTCATTGCCATGAACCTGAACGCCATAGAGCAGGGGTTTGCGGAATATGCAAAAGAACACAAAGACCAGCAGGAACTCGTCGCCCAATTAAAAACTGAAATAACCAGTCACAAACAAGAAATTCTCTTGATTCTTGCAA
>CAKKPE010000021.1 GCA_919901565.1 bacterium | reverse complement strand
AGGGCATTTACTGCTCTAAGTCAAGTTCTACCTACATTTTTGTCGCAGACCCGGATCTGGATGTGGATGGGCAATCACTGCAGTTCCGGGAAGCCAAAAGTACCCCTCAATTCAAAGGGATAATATCCTTCCCGGTCCAGGGTCCTGTTGAAATAGGCGGCGACGCCGTGCAGATTCACGGGATCGTTCTCCATGGGCCTCAAGCGGGCAGACAGATTGAGACTGCTGTTACGGAGGTCCACTGGGTTGATAGTGATCTCTCCCTGGATCTTCGCGGCCAGGATATCGCTTTCAAGCAGAAAGTTTTCAATCCGGAGCTTTCCGCCCTGGAGCTTTACATCTGCCTGCATGGTCTGGAAGTCAAAATCAGGAAGGGTGATCCCCTTGACCAGGATATTACGGACACTCCCGTGACTCAAGGCCGCAACAAGCATTCCAGTCCCGCTGGTATAATAGTCCTTGTCCTGGAATTGGACCTCGGCCTCTCCTGTCAGCATCCCCCTGATCTTGAAATTTCTCATATAAAGAGGATCGAGGACCTCCTCGACGCGGAGATCCTTTACCTGCAGATGATACCTCCCCGACTCCGGCTTCACCGGAACCGGGAGACTGACTTCTCCACTGGTTTCGCCGCCATAGCCTTTTCCAAGGAAGCGGACGTCCATTGTTTTCCTGACAAGGGATAACAAGGATAATCTCAGGTCCAGGGCTTCTCCCTTGTAGATGCTGTACCTCGCCCCTTCATAGGGCACCTGGATCTCCACGTGATCAAACCTGCAGCCGAAGGGAAAGAGATAAGAAAGATCTTTGTAAGCCAGACCGATCCCTGTTTTTCTTCCAAAATAGGCAATCAGGTTTTCCGCCGTTCTTTTATAAGGGAAGAAGACAAGAAACAGCAGAAGGAAGAGAGACGTCCCGTACAGAATATAGGCGATCGGCATTCGTCCACGCGTATTGGACATATTCCCGTCCCGAATGTTCAGCAGGCATGAAAATGCGATTTGCTCGCCATCTCCGTAACTTGTTTAGAGATGGGCGGGTAAATCCAAGAAAAAAATCCCACTCATATCGAAGAACCCATCAAGCTTTTTTGCAGAGATCTTCAATTCTTCTTGTGGTCAGTATCTGTTTTTGATACCGTGTACACAGATTATCCGGGGAAAGAAAAATATGTCAAGAAGAAACTTGATCACAGAGTGCATCGGAGTCAATCTGTTCTTTCTCGTCTTCATCGCACTCCTGCAGATCCATCCGTTTTCAGGAATGCCTGGCCGCATCGGACAATATCTCATACCCATGGTCTGGATCATTGTCCCCTGGATGATCCTCACCATCAGGCATGAATCCTTCATGGAGTTCGGGTACCATCTCGAAGACTTCCCGCATGCGCTGGGCACGGGTCTCCTTGCCTCACTGCTGCTGGTCCCCTACTTTACGGTCTTCGCCATCTGGTTCGGAATGCCCGGCATAGGTTTCCTCAAGGGAGGAGGGGCACTGGAGTGGATAAAGATGGCCCTGTACCAGGCATTCTACATCGCCTTGCCGGAAGAGTTCTTCTTCCGGGGATACCTGCAGACCCGCCTCAACCAGATTTTCGGCAAACATCACCTGATCCTGGGAGTCGAGACCGGATTGGGTCTCTTCCTTACGGCCCTGATCTTCATGTCATTCCATCTTGTCCTGGGATCGAACCTCTGGAACATCGGGATCTTTGTGCCGGCGCTGATCTTCGGATGGCTGCGGGACAAGATCGGGTCCATCACAGCCTCGACGGTCTTCCACGCCCTGTGTAATATCATGCTCTTCACGTTCCAGGCTAGTGTCGCGTCAAGATTGTAGTGTCTTTTGGTGTCACCCCCTCATCCTAACCTTCTCCCCTATGGGGAGAAGGG
>CAKKPE010000020.1:2258-8320 GCA_919901565.1 bacterium | reverse complement strand
TTCATCAAAGTGATTTCATCGATGGGTGTGAGTTTGTGGGCGCGGCGAGCTATCTTGATATCGCAAGCGACGCAAAGATCAATCTTTTTGTTTGATGGCCTTCAAGGTTGATCTGACTGGTGAACAAAAAAACAAGACATGGGAATCGAGGGGTTTACCGCGTTCGCTTACAACTAGGCCGATGCCTAATAGTCTTGGCGCAAGATCCGTTGAGTCTCAGTATTCCTTTGTTGTCGATCCGTCCTGTCCAGCCCGCGATGAAGAGCAGACGGTTATGGAGGGGGTAATGCGGTCCGGCTTAATAGAAGGTTTAAGAAAGCTTTGTTTTAACGTCAGAATTGTGAAAAATGAACATCGGCTGATTCCGGAGGTTGATCTTGTAGCTCCCTTGATGGTGCCCAAAGCACTCCTCATACGAGCACTGATAGACCGCGTGCCGCCAGGTCGGCATCTTATTTTGAGGAGCAATGATATCGAGATGCCTTGGGAGATTGAACACATCTGTAACCGCTTGGGTCATGAGGTCATGGATGTTGAAAAAGAAGGACAAACATTTTTCTTCACAATTAGAACACGCGGTGATGACCGACTACCGGTTCAAGATCCTTCGCAGTTAGTTCTCACACCGCAGAAACCCATTTGTACAATCGACATAACACCGAGCAGGCAACCTGATGAACTCGAAAATCGATCGCCTTCATCATTCATATCCATGCTTTGCAGAAAACAAATCAGGCCGTAAACCACGGAATTCAAAATCGGCCAAGTTAAAGACAAACCGGCTGCCTCTGCCCCTGGGGTCGGACCATAGCAACTGTTTGGATTACAGTGTAGGGCACAAAAAAAGGACCATTTGAAATTCAGATGGATCCTCATACAGGAAGATGTTCCTTCACGAATTCTTCGACATACCAATCCGTCACTGCATCATTGTACATGACCATGTCCAGTTGTTTGGTATAGGCGGTCAGCTTGCCCATTAATTCCAATCGTTCTTCAATGTGAGGCTGTTTGAATTTGGCCAGCACGGCATCGATGACATCCTCAGTAACCGTCACCTTAAAATCCATTTTCTTCAGAATCTCCCGGATGAGCCGGACCCTCCTGAGCCTCCTGTCCGCGGCCGCGCCGCCGCCCTTGAAGAAGAATTTGATGTAATTATCGTTGATGCTCTCGCCGGCATAGGCCTCCACCATGGAAAAATGATATCCGAGGCGTATGCTGAAGTTCATGTAATTTTTCGACAGCACCGCCAGACTCTTTTCTCCGGCCTGGTAAAGCTGGTCCTCGGGTATGGTTGCGGTATGGGCCATCATGCCGATGAAGCCTTTGACATCCGTAGGCCGGGGCTCGGGCCATCGCATGCTGGTCATCCCTTTGAGAAAGGCGGCAAAGGGGATGGAGCCGATATCCTGGGGCGTTGCCTTTTTGGTATCTTTTTTAATACCGTCTTCCATGTCGATGAGATGAACCGAAACGGGGATTCCTGCGTGCAAGGGGATGCTCCCGGCCCCCTGGAGATCCTCCCGTTCTCCAATGCGGAACATCTCGGCCATGGCTATTTCATGGGCAAACCGGGTGATATCATGAAAGGTCCTGCAATATTCCGGTTTGAAGTTTTGCGCCTCCGGATCCAAGAGGTTTAAAGGGACGATCCATTTTAATACCTTTTCCAATGTCTTGAAAAGGCGGGTCTCTTTAAACGGCTCTTTTTTGTTTAAAGCATACTTTAGCAGCTTATCCACCTTCCCCTCATAAACCGTACCGTGTATGGCATCCACGGTCAGTTCCTGACCCTCATGAATCACACGCGTGGCTGTTTCGGTATCCAGGATGGTCGGGATCTGATATTCTCTGGCCAGGGACGCCATGTGCCCGGTCACGCCTCCAACATCGGTGATGATTGCCGAGGCCTTGTTCATAATGATCACGAACCGGGTTGAGGTGTGTCTGGCTACAAGCACGGCGCCTTCCGGAAAATCGGCCAGGTCTTTTTCATCTTTGAGCAGGAAGGCCTTTCCATAACCGATCCCCTTGCAGGCAATGACGCCCTTGTCCAGAAGGACCGGATAGCCCTCCATGCGTCTGGGAATGCTCAGTTGCATCCGTTCGGTTTTGAGCATTCGCAGGGGCCGGCTCTGCAGGATGTAGATCCGGCGATCCCTGTCCATGGCCCATTCGATGTCCTGCGGCCTGCCGTAATGCTCTTCCAGAACAGAACCGTAGCGGGATAATGTTCGGACC
The DNA here is from genome assembly GCA_919901565.1 of bacterium. Taxonomy (GTDB): domain Bacteria; phylum CG2-30-53-67; class CG2-30-53-67; order CG2-30-53-67; family CG2-30-53-67; genus CG2-30-53-67. The sequence goes on along the minus strand of CAKKPE010000020.1, from coordinate 6,076 downwards.
TCTTCATCGGACAGAGCGGGTTTTCCCTTCATATCATCCGGCAGAGCCGTCTGCTTGATGCCCCCTTCCGGGGCACAGATCCACAGGGTCTCCTGTTCAGGGATGTTCCTTTCCAGGACAACACCGTTCTGTCTGGAAACGATGCAGGCTTGCGGAGCGGTAGTTCCATCCACCACGGATTTTCCCAGCCCCCATGCCGAATTCATGATGATCGCATCCCTCTCCGGATTATTTGGGTCCCTGGTATACATGACCCCGCCGGCCCTGGCATCAATCATCTTGAGAACACCGACAGCCATGACCATGTCTTGCTCGAAAAATCCCTTGGTCTTGTAGTAAAATATGGCCCGCGGAGTAAAGAGGCTGGCAATCACTTCTTTGTATTTTTGCAGGATGGCATCTTCAGTCTGATTGAGAAATGTGGCATACTGTCCAGCAAAACTGAATTCCCCGTCTTCATGGATGGCGCTGCTCCGGATAGAGACCATCAAGGGTGAAGGTTGAATGGTTGAAAGGTTCAATGGTTGCAGGTTAGAGATGGATCGTTCAACGTTCAACTTTAAACATTCAACAGAATCCTGTATAGATTTTTTTAAGTCTTCCGGGACTTCTCCATGGATCACCATGTCCTGTATCTTCCTGCCGGCCTCTCTGAGTTCTTCCATGTTTTCTATGTTCAATGCCGACATGGTTTCGTTAATTCTTTCCCCGTACCGGTTGTGTTCCATAAACCGTTTAAATGCGTATGCACTGACGGCAAATCCGTCAGGCGTGGGAAGCCGAAGGCGGTTTCTGATTTCACCCAACTGGGCGGTCTTTCCGCCCGCAACCGCAGACATCTCCCCGGAGAGGTGTTCGAGAGGGAGGGTGAGGGGACCGGGAGGGATTTCGGTTTTCTGTTTTAGGATCCGGCGGATTTCATTCCAGATCTCTTCATGGATCTTTAAAAGTGGCATGAACCGGTCATGAGACAGGCCATTCAGGCTCCTGATAATCTTTAAAACCCCGTCGGCAACAAGCCCGGTCTGGTTATCAAGATATTGCCTGTCAAACAGGTATTCGCCTGAAAGTTTTTCCTCCATATCGGCCATGAGTTTCAGGACGTGATTATTCTCCGCAAGAAGGTCCTGAAACAGGAGATAGGTATTTTTAAGGGTATCCTTCACCCGGATGTCCTGTTCCGCTGCATGAGGGGTCTTTTTGAATAATTTTAAGAAATTACGCATAACCAGCCTGTTCCGGCAGAAAGAGGGGGATGCCGGATTTTCCAACGATCATAAAAAGATAAGAAATCACACTTCATGTTTTCATAAAGGTTGCGGTTTGATTATAACCAATAAAAAATATCTCGACAAGATAAAATGATATCGTTATAATCTAATAATTTTATTAAGGGCAGCAGCCAGGGTTCTTGATTCACTGCCCGCCGGATTTTTAATCCAAATTGCAAAGAGAAGTAGAAGTAAGCGCACGGTTTACGGTTTAATGAAGCTATTCGTTAAGTTGAAGGAGGTTTTATATGCCGAACAACAAGGCTGTGAAGGATTTGATGATCGATGTCTTTGAGTATCCACATATCCCTTACTGGTTCACGATCCGGCAGGCCACAGGGGTCATCCGAAAGTCCATGCTCGTGGCGGAGAAATGCTTCAACCCGCTGGCCATACTGGTGTTTGATGAGAAGTATAACCTCATGGGCACACTCTCGCTGAAAGACATCCTCAAAGGCCTGGAGCCGACGTTTATGAGCGCCTCAACCAAGGCCCAGGGGTATGCGGAGAGTGAAGAAACGCTTGCCATTGTCTGGGATAGCCTGTTTGCACAGGGATCAAAGACGCTCGCGGAGAAACCGGTGAGCGATGTCATGGTTCCGATCCGGGGGTATGTCGGCCCTGATGATCCGGTCACCAAGGCGGCATACCTGATGATTCATCAAGACAGCATGCTCCTGCCGGTCATAGACAACAAGAAGATTGTGGGAGTTATCCGGATAAAAGAGGTCTTTGAAGAGATTGCCAAAGTCGATTAAAGATGGTTTGAATATTCATACAGATCAGGAATCATAACCAGGGGAGGAGAGAAATGGAAGGCAAACCGAGTGAAATCAAACCAGGCGGCTCCCTGCCGGAGCCACCGGAAGATATAAGGCTTGCCAGGATAAAAGAGGCCATTGACTGGAAGAGGGTGTTTTTCATCCTATTGGGGCTCGGACTTTTCTTGCTTGTCTATTACGCACCTTCCTGGAAGGACGCCGTTGACCCGACCGGCAAGGCATTCCCCCTCACCAAGGAAGGGAAGGGGGCCATTGCCTTGTTTCTCATGGCCAGCACCTGGTGGATCTTTGAAGTTGTGCCCATCGGGGTGACTTCTCTCGCCATCGGCGTGTTCCAGGCGCTCTTCAGCATCCGGTCCGCCAAGGATGCCTTCAAGGATTTCATGGACCCCTCGGTCATGTTTATCTTCGGGTCCGTGGTGGTCGGTCTTGCCTTTTCAAAAACCGGTCTGACCAAGCGTCTGGCTTATAAGATGCTTGAGGTGGTCGGAGAGAAAACGAGTATGATCCTGCTCGGCGCCCTGGTGGTGACTGCCGGACTCTCCCATCTCATGGCCCATACCGCAGCGGCGGCCACGGTTTTCCCCATCCTGCTCGCCATCTATGCCCTTTACGGTGAAGGGGACAAGCAGACCAACTTCGGAAAGGCCCTTTTTATCGGTATGGCCTACGCGGCAGGCGCCGGAAGTATTATCACCTTCCTGGGCTCCGCCCGCGCCGCGGCAGGGGCTGGCATGTTCAAGGAATTTACGGGCAGGGATATCGGCTTTTTCGAACTGACCAAATTCCTGTTTCTCATCGGATGGCTCATGGTATTCATCATCTGGGGTTATCTGATGGTCTTTCTCAAACCGGAAAAGAAGGTCATCCCCGGACTTAGGGAAAAGGTCAAAAGGCTTTCCCATGAACTCGGGCCCATGACCGGGAATGAGAAATTCGTGATCATCACAGTACTCGGTGTCGTGATCCTGATGTCCCTGCAGTCCTTTGTGCCTGCAATCAAGAGCATGGACAGGGCGGCACTCATACTTATATCCACCCTTCTTTTTTTCTTCTTCAAGATCCTGACGGTCAAGGAACTTGAAGAGATCCCATGGAACATTATTCTTCTTTTCAGCGGAGCCATGAGCATCGGTTTCTGTCTCTGGAAAACAGAGGCGGCCCAGTGGATGGCGATCAACTGGCTGGTTATGTTCCAGCACGCGCACTGGCTGGTGTTTGTTCTGAGCATTGCCACCTTTGTTCTGATCATGACGAATTTCATCATGAATGTGGCCGCCATAGCCATTTCGCTTCCGGTCTCTCTTGTCGTTGCAAAATATCTGGGAGTGGCGCCGGACGTCATCTTCTATGCCTCCCTGGTTACGGCCGGCATGCCCTTTGTGCTGCTCATCGGTGCGGCCCCAAATGCCATTGCCTATGAATCCAAACAATTCAGCACCGGGGAGTTCTTCAAACACGGTATACCGCTGAGCATCATTCTGATTGTTGTTCTCGGACTGGCCATCGTTTCTTTCTGGCCGCTTTTGGGTATGCCGATACAGATTAAGTAGTGTCGGTGTCAGTGGGAAGTGTCAGTGGCAGTGGTCTGTGTGAGTGTAGGCACGAAATATGGTGAAAAAGATAAAGAGTGTGGAAGATCTCGATGTTGACCAGATCAGCATGATGCTTACAGGTTTAGTGAAGTCCTTGACTCACACTGACACGAATCACTGACACGAATCACTGACACGAATCACTGACACGAATCACTGACACGAATCAC
>CAKKPE010000020.1:0-2158 GCA_919901565.1 bacterium | reverse complement strand
TGACACGAAAAGAGCTTATATGGCTTTCCAACAGTTTTTGCACAAAATATTCCCCAAGGTTTATTCCGAGGAGGATTTTGTAAAAAAGACACACCACGCACTGGTGGAACTGGGGTTTAGTGCGGACAACAGCATCGTCTCGGTCTGTATCTGCCGGGATGAGATCTCCCAGCCATTCATGACGCTGGTGAAAGACACCTGGGGCGATGCATTTAATCTGTCAAGTCTCGGCGGCATGTTTTTTGCCGGACAGACAGGGCTGATCGCGGCCATGCAGCATGCTCCGGACAAAGACGGCAGGGAACGTTATATTTATTTCGCGCTTCCCCACATCGCCATGGATATGGACGGGAGACTAGGGGTCTGCAGGCGCAAGGGTAAGGAGGAGGAATCCAATGCCTGCGGCGCTCTCGGTTCCTTTCAGAAGGAACTGGCTGCAGGGAAACTCCATCTCTCCATGGATGAGGCAGATCCCGAACAGAGCCTTCTGAAAAGGCGGCTGCTAAGAGAAATTTTCTACGGTCATGTGCCCGACCTTCTGGAACTGACGAAGATTGCCCAGAAGGTTGTGCAAAAAGACCTTGAGCACGCAGTAAATACGATTATCAACAGGAGCAAGAGCGACTACGCCATGCTTTCAGGGATTCAAATCCATGGACCCGAAGGCAATTATGTATGGCCTGGAACCTGTTATGCGGTCGTGAGGGATCTCATGCAGGAAATTGAACTATAAACAGGAGGTGAGTGCATGAAAGCCAAAGATCTGATGATTCCTCTTCAGGAATATTTAAGCCCTGATAACACCCTTCGGGAAGCCGTCAATCTTCTGAGGACGGCGCTTCGCGGGGAGGAAAAGGTCGGGGTCAAGGGGCTCCCGGTGCTGAATGAGAAAGGGCTTCCGGTCGGCATGCTCTCCATGAGTGACGTCTTGAAGACCGTATTTCCGTCTTATATGTCGCTGATGGACCTGGGTAATTTCACATGGGACGGCATGGTCGAGGACATGGCCAGGAAGGTGGCGCATATCAAGGTTTCTGACCTCATGACCAAGAAGGTCATCCATGTGAATGAAGATGCCCAGCTCATGGAGTGTGTGGATCATATGATCAAATATAACGTGCGGAGACTCCCGGTCATCGGCAAGGACGGCAAGGTCGTCGGCATGCTTTATGAAAGGGATATCTTTTTTGAAATAACCAAGGCCATGCTGAATGAAAAATAACCATCAAAAGAATAGAGGAGGTATAAGATGAGTTTGGAGACTGAGGTCGCTTCACAGGCCGTGGTCATGGGGCCTTCGTTCTGGATCGCCACAGCGATTTTTATCCTGGCCTATGCCCTGATCATATCCGAGAAGATTCATAAGACCATTCTGGCCATGTTTGGTGCGGCATTGATGATTGTGCTGGGGATCGTGACCCAGGAAGACGCCTTCCACTCCATGGAATTCGGGATAGACTGGAATGTCATCTTCCTGCTGGTCAGTATGATGATCATCATCAATATCATGAAACCCACAGGCCTGTTCGAATATATTGCCATCAAGAGCGCCAAGGTGGCCAGGGGAGAGCCCTTTATGATCATGGCGATCTTTTCGGTGGTCACGGCGACTATATCCGCGTTTCTTGATAACGTGACGACCGTGCTCCTGGTCGCTCCGGTAACGCTTCTTATCTGCCAGGCACTGGAACTCGATGTGGTCCCGTATCTTATCACCGAGACCCTGGCTTCGAATATCGGGGGAACCGCCACCCTGATCGGCGACCCGCCGAACATCATGATCGCCTCCAAGGCCCAGCTCGACTTCATGGCCTTTATCTACCATCTAAGCCCGGTCATCATCGTTGTACTGATCGCGTACGTCTTCACAATCAAGTTGATATTCGGAAAACGACTGCACGTGAAGGAGGAGTTGAAGCAACGAGTCATGGCCATGAACGAACGGGATGCCATCAAGGACCCGGTGCTCCTGAAAAAATCCCTCTTTGTGCTGGCCGTGACCGTTACCGGCTTTGTCTTTCACGGAGCGCTCCATTTTGAGCCGGCCACCATCGCCCTCTTCGGCGCAGGGCTTCTGCTTCTCATCTCCGGGACCAAGGACCCGCATCATATCCTGGCCGAGGCCGAATGGGGCACGCTCTTTTTCTTTATGGGTCTG
>CAKKPE010000019.1 GCA_919901565.1 bacterium | reverse complement strand
TAAAGAAGGCCGCACCCAAGAAGAAAGCTGTAAAGAAGGCTGCACCCAAGAAGAAGGCTGTAAAGAAGGCCGCACCGAAACAGAAGACAAAACGCAAACCCAATCCTGCATTCATGAGACCGGTCCAGCCCGACACCGCTCTCAGTGCCGTGGTCGGGTCATCGGCCATTCCGAGGACAGAGGTCACCAAAAAGCTATGGGACTACATCAAACGGAACGGCCTGCAAGACCGGATCAACAGAAGAATGATTAATGCGGATGATAAACTCCGGACGATCTTCGGAGGAAAGAGCCAGGTCAGTATGTTTGAGATGACCAAGCTGGTCTCGAAACATATCAATGCCTGAGTGAATCCGTTGCTCCCTTGATCTTCTCTCCATGTGAGGGAGATCAAGGGAGCATAAAAAAGCCGGTTTTTACCTCGAAAACTCCCTTCCTGCAGCCCAGGGTTTTCATATAAGAAGGTTTTCACTTTTATTGATTCTGATGGTCCCTGCAGGAAAATTCAGGGCATGCTGTCAGAGAGGGGATCAGCATCCCGTACATGATTCAAGACCTCCAGGCTGCTGTGACGGCTCTTCATTCCGATCGCCTCTCTCTCAGTTTTTCGCCCGCTGATTCCCGTTTTTATTCTTCCTCTGTCATTTTGATCTTTGATTCTTGATTTTTTATCTTTAACTTCTATAACGGTTCAATTTTTTGCGAAAAAACCTTTATTTGTGTTATGGTGCGCCGGTGATCATCTTCCATGCAAGGGGGAGCGAGTGTCCAAGCTTTTTCTTTTCTACATTCTCATGCGCATCACCCGAAATCCGCTCCTTGCCCTCCTGATTGTCCTGATTCTCTATTTTGTCCTGGACCGCCGGTACATCGGTCTGCTCCCGGATTTCTCCGCACCTTTCCGCACCCGGCGGGAGATTGCCAGGCTTAAAAGAGAAGTTACGCTCAACCCCCACAATGCCGAGGCCCTGAGTGACCTGGGGCGCGACCTGGTCCGCATGCAGCGGTATCGTGAAGGGGTGGCGTACCTCGACCGGGCGCTAAACAAGATGTCCGACATTCCTGAGACCAGGTTCTATCTGGGATTGGGTTATCTATACCTCAAGGATTTGGAACGGGCAAAAGAGCATCTTCAAAAGGCCATTCAGCTCGACCCACGATACCGGTATGGAGAGCCCTATCTCAGGCTTGGAGACTATTATCGGGATATAAACAGTCTGGACGATGCCCTCAAGTCCTATGATGCCTTTACCGGGATACATACCTCCAGTTCCGAAGGGTTTTTCAAGATCGGCGAGGTATGGCTCAGAAAGGGGGACCCGGAAAAGGCCGTGACATTCTTAAGAAAGGCCATGCAGGCATTCAGAGGGTCGCCGGCGCACAAGAAAAGGATTGACCGGCCATGGTTCTGGAAGGCAAGGTTGATGATCCTGAGGATGTAAGCCCCGTTACAGCCGGGCCTGCCCAACCTGCGAAGCTATCCTAAACCGGGAGAGGCCGAGACTTTTCTGAAGGCCCGGATCGATTCCCCGATGGCATGGTCTATGGTCAAGTCTCTTTCAGACAGGTTGACTTGTGCCATTTTCCCGTGTATCTATAATTTCAATGGCGAACGATATCTCTATAGGCGATTTCCGGTGTATCCTTCTGGACGGTGGGACCTTCCGGGTGGATGGCGGGGCCATGTTCGGCGTGGTACCCAAGGTTCTCTGGGAGAAGAAGGCCCGGCCTGATGCAGAAAACCGGGTCACGCTTTCCATGAATCCCCTTCTGGTCCTCGCTCCTGGCCGAAAGATCCTTGTGGACCCCGGCATCGGAGAGCGGGAGGCGGGGAAGTTCGGAGAGCATTATGCCATTGAGCATGCAGGGAACCTGGAGCGGGAACTTGCCCGATCCGGTGTGAGGCCCGAGGAAATCGATATCGTGATCAACACCCATCTCCACTGGGACCATTCCGGTGCAGGCATCCGCCTCACTCCGGAGGGAGGGCTTGTCCCGATGTTTCCTAATGCCGTATATCTGGTCCAGAAAGGCGAATGGGAAACGGCCTGCCGGCCGGATGAATGGACCCGGGCGAGTTACGTGTTCCAGGGGGAGCCTGTTCTGGTCCGGACCGGGCAGATGGAACTGCTTCACGGAGAAGCCGAAATCGTGCCGGGAGTCCAGGTCATCAGGACGCCGGGGCATACCCCCTTTCACCAGTCTGTGCTCATCGAATCCAGGGGAGAGGCCCTGCTCTATGTCGGGGACCTGATCCCCACGGCGGCCCACATGCGCCTGCCTTACATCACATCCCTGGACCAGGATCCGTCCCTGACCCTGAGGACCAAGCGGCAGATCCTCAGGCAGGCCCGGGAGATGGGATGGACGCTGGCTTTCTGCCATGAACCCGAAGAACAAAACAGGATTTTCCCCTGCAGGAGAGTATAAATCGGTTGTCAGAAATAAAATTCTGTGTTAATTTTAGCCATCTAAAAACAAGGCACCAAAAAGGGTTGGCGAATGATCCGCAAACCAGCTGTCGCGGGCATGTTCTACGAATCGGACCCTGCCAGGCTCCAGAGGGTTATACGGGGCTTTCTCAAAGAGGAGCCCAGGACAGAGGCCCTGGGTGTGATGGTCCCTCATGCGGGATATGTCTATTCCGGGGCCGTGGCCGGTGAGGTCTATTCCAGGATCACCCCGCGGGAGACCTATATCCTTCTCGGTCCGAACCACACCGGGCAGGGGCCGGCGGTTTCGATGATGTGCCGGGGGGAGTGGGAAACCCCGCTTGGCACCATGAAGATTGATCAAAGACTGGCCTCATCTGTTCTCGGGGGATCAGGGGTTCTCCAGGAGGATACCCGGGCCCATGCCCTGGAACATTCCATCGAGGTCCAACTCCCCTTCCTGCAAATGCTGGGCGGCGGGACATTTGTCCCCATCATCCTGATGGGTATTGATTACCAGGACTGTGAAGAGATCGCCTCCGCCATTGTCGAGGCGGTCAAGGCCTCAGACAGGCCCGTGCTCATCGTGGCCTCTTCGGACATGACCCATTTTGAGAGGCAGGAATCGGCCGGCCGAAAAGACCGTCTGGCCCTTGAAAAGTTGGAGGCCCTGGACCCGGAAGGGCTCTATGATGTGGTCCAGGCCCGCAGGATCAGCATGTGCGGTTTTATCCCTGCCACGGTCATGTTGATTGCAGCCAAGGCGCTGGGAGCGACCCGGGCAGCGGTGGTCCGGTACGCCACCTCCGGGGATGTGACCGGAGACATGGATCAGGTGGTGGGGTATGCAGGCGTGATTGTAGAGTAGGATAAGCGTTCAAACCGTTCAAAGGGTTTAAACAGTTCAAAGAATTTAAAAGATGAAGGGAGGCAGGTGAGATTTTCTGTCCTGGCCAGCGGGAGTTCCGGCAATGCCATATATCTTGAATCAGAAAAAACAAAACTCCTTATTGATGCCGGCATGAGCGCAAGAGAGCTGGAGCGGAGACTCTCTTCAATAGGCGTCAACCCGGCCCACCTGAACGGCATCCTCATCTCCCACGAACATCAGGACCACGTCCATGGCGCAGGGATATTGTCCAGGCGTTTCAGACTTCCGGTCTTCATCCATCCGGATACCTTAAAGGCCTCAGGCAACCGCATGGGATGGATTCCGGAAACCGTCCCCTTCGAGTCCGGGGCCCCTTTCATGATCGGGGACTTCCATATCTCTCCTTTTTCTGTTCCGCACGATGCAGCCAACCCCATGGGTTTTACCTTCTCCTGCAGCGGAAAGAAGCTCGGTCTGGCCACGGACATGGGACATGCCCCGGCCCTGGTCCGGGAACGCCTCAAGGGGTCCCATGCCCTGATCCTGGAATCCAACCATGACCTGGATATGCTCAAGGATGGGCCCTACGCCTGGCCCCTGAAGCAGAGGATCATGGGCCGTACCGGCCATCTTTCCAATCACGACTCAAGCATCCTGCTCGGTGAATTGATTCATGAGAAGCTCCAGTGCGTGGTCCTGGCCCACCTCAGTGAGGTCAACAACCAGCCGGGCCTTGCGTGCCGGGCAGCGGAAGAGGTGATCCGGCAGTCCGGGAGGGTGATCAGGCTGATCGCGGCTGGTCGTGACAAAGCAAGCGATCTGATTGAGATTCGGGGTTCGGCAACCCATTTATCGTGAGTATATCGAAAGTCGTGAGTATATCGAACGATGAACAGAAAACAAGCAGAGATTCGGGCCGGGAGACTGCGGCGTGAGATCGAGCGGCACAACCGCCTCTATTACATCGAGAACCAGCCCGAGATATCTGATTACGAATACGACCAGCTTTTGGAAGAGCTGATGGAAATCGAAAAGGCATTTCCCGATCTGGTCACGCCCGACTCCCCGTCGCAACGCGTGGGCGGCGCCCCTCTGCAAGGCTTCCAGACAGTCAGGCACAGCATCCCCATGCTGAGCCTGGGAAACACCTACTCGCAGGAAGAGCTCAGGGAATTTGCCGCCCGCACCGAACGGTTTCTTAAAGGCGAGCCCTCGCAGTTTGTGGCCGAGCTCAAGATCGACGGGGTGGCCATCTCCCTCCGCTACGAGAACGGCATCCTGGTCCAGGGGGCGACGCGCGGGGACGGGACCACCGGGGACGATGTAACAGCCAACCTCAGGACCATCCGGAGCATCCCGCTTCGCATCCCGGAGATCCGCAGGGCCATCGAGGCCAGGGGAGAGGTCTATATGACCCGGTCAGGGTTTGAACGGGTCAACCGGGAGCGCCTGGCCGAGGAAGAGGAACCCTTTGCCAACCCCAGGAATGCCGCGGCCGGGTCCCTGAAGCTTCTGGATTCAAAACTCACAGTTAGGAGGCCTCTGGAGGTCTTTATCTACGACCTGGCCGACAAGGAAAGCGGCCTCACCCTCCACCATCAGAAGCTCGGCAGACTTTCGGAACTCGGTTTCAGGGTGAATCCCTATCATCGCCTCTGCCGCGGCATCGATGAGGTGATCGGCTATTGCGACGAATGGGCGGACAAGCGGGGGACCCTGGACTACGATACCGACGGCGTGGTCATCAAGGTCGACGCCGTCAGCCAGCAGGAGCGCCTGGGGTTTACGGCCAAAAGCCCCCGCTGGGCCATCTCGTACAAATTTCCGGCCATCCAGGCTACCACCGTGCTTCAAGAGATCCGGCTCCAGGTCGGAAGGACTGGGGCCATCACGCCGGTTGCTGTGTTAAAGCCGGTCACCCTGTCGGGTTCCACCGTCAGCCGGGCGACCCTGCACAACGAAGACGAGATCCGGCGCAAGGATATCCGCGTGGGGGATACGGTGCTGATCGAAAAGGGAGGGGAGATCATCCCCAAGGTGGTCAAGGTGGTCACAGGCAGGCGGACCGGAAAGGAGTCACCGTTCCGGATGCCCTCGGCCTGCCCGGTCTGCGGGGGAAAAATCGAACGTCCCGAAGACGAGGCGGCCTGGCGCTGTGTGAATCCCTTCTGTCCGGCGCAGCTTCAAAGGACCCTCGAGCACTTTGTCTCCAGGGGCGCCATGGATATTGAAGGCATGGGAGAGGCCCTGATCGGACAGCTCGTTGCAAAGAAGATGATCCGGGACTATGCCGATATTTTCTCTCTCACAAAGGAGCAACTCGTCTCCCTGGAACGCATGGGGGAGAAATCCTCGGAGAATATATTGAATTCGATTGAACGGAGCAAGAACCGCCCGCTTTCACGGGTGATCTTTGCCCTGGGGATCCGCCATGTGGGAAGCAAGACCGCCGAAACTCTGGCCGAGACTTTCCATAGCCTTGATGATCTCTCGCAAGCTTCCCTGGAAGAACTGGAAGGAATCGAAGAAGTCGGCCCCGTGGTTGCCGCAAGCATCCGGGGCTTCTTCGATTCCGCAAAGAACCGGGAGGTGATGCGCAGGCTCAAGGACGCGGGGGTGCGGACCCAGGAGAAAAGGCCTGCATCCAGACGGGAGCTTCCGCTTTCGGGGAAAAGGTTCGTGTTCACCGGCGCCCTTTCCTTGCCCAGAGCCGAGGCCGAAGAGAAGGTCAAGGCCTTGGGCGCGGCCACATCAAGCTCCGTGAGCAAGAACACCGACTACGTGGTTTACGGTGAGTCTCCGGGGTCCAAGTATCAGAAGGCGCAGGAACTGGGAGTTAAGTGTCTTGATGAGAAGGAGTTTATGGATCTTCTTCGGGATCTTTGATATCGAGAAGGTTTTTAAAAAAGCTGCTTTCTGCTGTCTCCCCCACATTCCCCTTGTTTTCCCTCCACTTTTTGGCTATAATCCGCTCATTCGCACAGCTACTATTCGGTTCACCAGAGCCTTACTGCGAAACAGGAGGACCGGAGGACGAGAGGTCAGGGGAAAGATATCCATTGGGAGAGGCCTCATTGCGAGACACGTGGGGCAAATAGCATAAGGAGTTCGTGATGTTGACGAGGGAAGATATTACCAGAATTCTGCGAGAGAAGTATCCGTTCCTTGTCTCCGAGTATGGGGTGAAACGGATCGGCCTGTTTGGCTCTTATGCCAAGGGAATCTCGACCGAGACAAGCGATATTGATCTTGTCGTTGAGTTTGAACGTCCGTTAGGATTTCGATTTGTTGAGTTTTCCGAATATCTCGAGAGCCTTCTGGGAAAGCGTGTTGAGATACTTACCCCTGCAGGCATCCAAGGGATCAGAATCAAGCGCATTGCCAGAAGCATCGAGGAGAGCACCGTATATGTCTGAGCGATCGGATATCGATTTTCTGAGTGATATTCAAGAGGCTGCGCACCGGATCAGGGAGTATACGGATGTCATGACGTATGACGCATTCCTGTCGGACACAAAGACACAGGATGCAGTGGTTCGCAATCTTGAGATCATTGGCGAAGCGGCCAAGGGCCTAACAGCACAACTACGGGCGAAATATCCTGCTGTACCCTGGAGATCTATTGGAGGCGTAAGGGACAGACTCATCCACCATTACTTTGGGGTTAACCTTGACATCATATGGGATATTATAACGGTCGAGTTGCCTGTGCTGAAGTCGCAGATTGAAGACATCTTGCAGAAGGAACAGGGCAAGTAACAGCTTAGTGCTAAACTCGGGGCGGCATGCTTATCTTGGATCATGGCAATTGAGTAAAGTTGTCCTGAACTGCGGCAAAATTATGGATACATCTCTCACGAAGGTGATAGACAACGCAATTGTGGGATTTTCCGACTTGTCAACGTAAAGAGCAAGAATAAAGACGATCATGTTCTTCCCTCTACTCACAGAAGCCGACCCCGCAGTTTCCAGCGAAGGGGCACTTGACCCACTGGGGCTATTTGCTATTGCCGACTCCCTGGCAGTTAGACTGGTACCAGGTGTGCGGGAACGTCAATCCCATCCCCGCTTTCTCACCGACATGGCCGTCACCGCGGTCGTTTGCTCAGGGTTTGAAGAAGACACTGTTGCCAGAGACGGAGTCAGCGAACCCTGGCAGGTCTTCGAATGGTACATAGTTGAGGGGCTTGTTCGTACCGCGGAGGGTTCCGGCAGCACAACGGGACTTCCCGGGAGTTTCAAAGCTTCCCATGCCATAAAAGCAGGCGTACCTCTCTCTGCGTCACGGTATTTGAAAACACCGACGGTCTTTGGATTCAACGGAGTCTACAGGGTGCTCGCAGAGGATCTGGACGTTGTTCAAGGGAATAGCCTGGGTGAAAAGGGGTATGAGCTTGTCACCGCCTGGGCTGCTGAGCAAGGACTTGATGGGTTCTTGGGAGGTACCATCGGTCAAGGATCGCTCATCAGAAAACAACTGGCCAGTGCCGTTGAAGAAGGATTGGAAAAGGGAGCGGTTGCCCGAACTGGGGGATGGAGCGCTTGGGCATTCATCAACAATCATCTTCACCATCTGAAGTGCGGTAAAAGAGAAGCAGGCTTTATTTTCAGTTTCTTATTGAATTCAGAAGTTGCCTACAGACCTGAAGTTATCAAGTTCTTAATATCACCGAAGGGCCAAAGGCTCTGGGAAGACCCACGGTCCGAACGTCTTTTCCATCAGGGACTGATGGAAGTCGCCAGTCCAGAGTTAAACGATCTTTTAAAAGCAATACTGACCTGTGAAACCTTCGCCAGGTTACTTCAGGATGCCTTCGACGATTGTCTTTTTGTCATGAGTAAGAGACGAGGGAACAAGACTTCACTAAAGGAACTGGCAGAAACACCTTGTGTCGACAAAGCCCACGCAAGATTAGCGGAATTATATTACAAACTTTCAGATCAACTCAAACCCTTTGGAGAATCGAGTAAGAGGTTGGAGGAAAACTTTTCACCGTTAGCCGAAAAGACAAGTTCCATAGGGTGGGTTGAATTGTTGCTGGAGCATCATCGCAAGAATCAGCGGAAGAAACCTCCAAATGGTAAGAATCCATGGTTTGAGAGGTTTGATGACGGCAGTGTGATGATACGCCCGGGATACCTTCAAGAAAAGGGCGGCCGGAACGACGACACCTATGTACATGCATACCGCACGGGGCCGCTATGGACATTCGCCAACGATTTAAAGATGGTGTAAGGATGGGAAAAGACAACCGGCAAAAACCGGGATACGGCAAGATTCTTGATGCATGGGTTCCGCCAGAGGAAGCCGGAGACCCAATAGGGGTTGTTGCAACTTCGTTTACCTTCGATCCGGTATTCTTTGAAGAAGAATGCCTCGGACGGTTTCTCAAGCTTGAAACCGATGCCAAGGAAGATGGCCCGCTCTACCTCATCGAGAGGGAAGAGAAACTTGCGGGGGTCTCCTGTGCCTCCGCTTTGGTGGATGAACGGTACTGCCGTGGTTCGCGAAGTATGCGCTGGGACCTCCTTTCTGCTCGAGTACCCTCGGGTATCCTGCATGCAAAAATCACCCTGCTGCACTGGGCGAGCCTTGTCCGCTTGATAGTCGCTTCTGCGAATATCACTGAGGACGGATATCGCCGCAACCAGGAGGGTTTTGGGGTTATAGATTATAAACCGAACGGAAGTGCCCCCCTGACATGTCTCCATGATATCGTGATCTTCTTGCGGGAGGCAGTAATCTATTCGGAAACGGGATCAACTGAGGCATCCCCGGCCATCGCCCGCTGGAACTCTTTTCTCAACCGGGTCATGCGGGTGACCGATTCCTGGGGGATGAAAGATTCTTTGCAGCAAAGGAAAGAAGTGAAAGTTCATGCTGTGCTCTCCGGGGCCGATAGGTCCAGCGTTGTTGGTCGACTAAGAGATTTATGGCCGGGTAATGGGGAGCCTGAAAGAGCGGTTATCACGAGCCCGTTCTTTGATCCTCCGGAGGTTTCCAACAGGCCTGCCAAAGAAATGTGGAACCTACTGAAAAAACGCGGGGAGACCAGTATAACATACAACGTGACGGCGGAAGAGATCCCAGGCAGTTCCTCCCTTTTTCTCCATGCCCCGGAGGCTCTATTGAAGGCTGAGCCAAAAGGAAGATCTGGTGTTTCGACTTTTTTCTCGCGGGTTCAGGAAAGGGTACAGGAAAGTGACTCCATTGAATATAGACCGCTCCATCTGAAGAGCGTCTGGCTTGAGAATGACGGCTGGGCGGGTTGTATGGTCGGATCGAGTAACTTCACGAGTGCGGGTATGGGCCTGTCAGCACACAAGAATATTGAAGCGAATCTACTTTACCTGGTGAACGCCGGACAGAACAGATCGGGTTTGAAGTTGATGAGGAATTGCTGTCTGGAGGGAGAAAACATTGATCTCGACCTCGAACTGAAATGGGATCCAAAGAAGGGCGATGAGGACGCCTCAAAAGAGAATATTATTGTTCTTCCTGCTGGATTTCGTCAGGCAGTCTATGGGCGAGAGCATGGCAAAGGCGCATATATTCAGTTCATTTTCGGAGACAAGCTTCCTACCGATTGGGTGATCCGTCCTGACGGAGAATCGGAGATCTATTATGATGCAGCAGCGTGGATAACCGCGGGCACAAAAGAACAAGTAAGGCTTGCCTGGCCTGACGATAAATCTCCTCCCTCCGGATTCGAGGTGAACTGGAAGGATTCCGAAACCTCTGCATGGTGGGCGGTAAACCTGGTTGATGCCTCGGCTCTCCCCCCTCCGGAGGAACTAAAAAACCTTCCTTTGGATCTCCTGATTGCTGTTTTAACATCAGCGCGGCCTCTATGCCAGGTTTTGCGGTCCTGGTTGAAGCGAAAAAACAAAAATGGGAAAGGGCCTGATCAGCCCATCGTGGATCCTCTTAAGCGTGTAGACAGCTCAGGGTTCCTGCTGCAGAGAACCAGAAAGATTTCCTGGGCTCTGTCCGGGCTCCGCGAGCGGCTTCAAAGACCGGTGGCTACAAGGGAAGCCCTGGAGTGGAGACTCACCGGTCCCGTGGGTGTTATTGCCTTTACGGATGCAATGATCAAGGATCTCAATGATAGCGGCGATAAGACCTACCTGAACGAAGAAGTTGAGAAGACATTCCTGATCGCTGAATTGATTCTTGAATTAGATCGGGTCAGACCTAAAGCCGCGCCGGGCTGTCTCCATCCTGGGGAGGTCACGAAGGAAATCAGAAAAACGATTCAGGAGTTGCGTTCGAAGATCACTACGGAATCCCTTAAATCTATTCCGGCAATGAAAGGCTATGTAGAGAGGGTTTTGAAGGAGACTGCCGGATGAGCTATGTCTATCCCTACTCAGAAAAGATCAACCTCCACGTTAAAGCCCGAATTGACGAGAGCCAAGCCCGCCGGCAAACCGAAACCGCACGTGCGATTCTCCGACGTTTGACAGACCAGCCGGGGGTGATCCTGGCCGACGAGGTGGGCATGGGTAAGACATTTGTGGCCTTGGCCGTGGCAACTTCGATTGTGCTATCCGATCCGAAAAAGCGGCCGGTGGTGGTTATGGTACCGCCCTCCCTAAGAGAAAAGTGGCCGAGGGATTTTCAGCTCTTCAGGGAGAAATGTTTGTCGGATGATCTTAAAGAGACTTTAAGTGCTGCCAGTGTAAATACCGCCGTTGATTTCCTGAAATTGCTGGACGACCCTCCCCGCAGACGAAGGTCTTTGATTTTCCTAACCCATGGAGCGATGAGCAGGCAGTTGAGTGACGCGTGGGTGAAGTTGGCGGTGATACGAAAAGCGCTTCGATACCGAAACGATGCGAAGAAGCTCCGTAGAGCCCTCTGCAAAGTAATGGGCAAACTGCTTCACATGACTTGGATCGATAACAGAAACCCGGAGCTTTGGGAAGAACTGCTTCTTATTGATACGAAGAGTTGGTTGAGTATTCTACGCTCTCACGGGATTGATCCGGAACACGATAACAATCCGGACACAGATGATGACCCCGTGCCAGAAACCGTCGAGCAGGCTCTGGACAGGTTGAACACCGATGGAGTTTACGAGGCACTGAAAAGAATTCCCTTCAGGCAGACAGCGAACCTCGAGAAACACATGAAAGAGGCCCGAAGAGTCATCAACGAAGAATTGAAGAGGCTTTGGGATGATTGTATACGAACAATGCGCTATTCCCTTCCGTTGCTGATACTGGACGAGGCTCATCACTTGAAGAATCCCCAGACCAAGCTCGCCTCCCTTTTCCAGGACGAGGAGGCAAAAAAGGACGTGGAGGAGATAAGTCGCGGACCGTTGGGCGGGGTGTTCGAGAGGATGCTTTTCCTGACGGCCACTCCGTTTCAGCTCGGGCATCATGAGCTTTGCTCTATTCTTGACCGGTTTGGCGGGATCTCGTGGAAAAGTCAGATTGCTCCGGCCGGCACAAGAGAAGGGTTCTCAAGGCAAATGATCGAGCTCAAGTCAGCGCTGGATGGGGCTCAGGAAGCGGCGCTCCGGCTCGATAATGCTTGGGGTTTACTCCGCACCGACGATTTAGTCGAGGACAAGGAACAATTTGACAATATCGATGACTGGTGGACGAAGATAAGCGTAAAAGCGAATGCATTTAATACCCTGAGCATACAGGCGCAGCATGCTGTAAGACGCTTTGAAGAAGCAAAGAAGGCAATGCGTGTTGCGGAAGAACTGTTAAAGCCTTGGGTTGTCCGGCACATTAAATCCAAGACGCTCATGGATTTTCCGGGGGTGACCCGACGTCAACGTTTCGACGGCAGGGCTATTCTCGCAGGTGTAGACGGCCAAGACACCCAAGGGCTTGATATAAAACGTGAAGCGGTTCTGCCTTTCTTGCTTGCAGCACGGGCAACAACCTGCGCTCCTAACTCCCGACCTCTTTTTGCGGAGGGTCTTGCTTCCTGTTATGAGGCATTTCTGCAGACGCGTAAAAAAAATGGAGGGAGCTCGACAGATGATGACCATGAAACGATAGATCCTCCAATGATCGACGATGTTGGACGCTGGTATCTCGATCGGTTGGAAGAGTTTCTTCCCCTTGATGATACAGATGCATCCGTATCGCATCCGAAAGTGTCGGCTACCATCAATCGGTCGATTGCCGCCTGGAGGACTGGTGAGAAAGTTCTGATATTCTGCCATTACATCGTGACGGGCAGGATTTTACGCCAACTCCTTTCGCATTTCATAAACCGAGAAATAGTGAAAATGGGAGCCCATCAGTTGGGGTGTCCCAGCGATTTGGTATTTCTTGAGCTCGACCGGATAGGGAAGAGATTCTTCGATACGGAATCGCCTATTCGCATGGCATGCGACCAGGAGATCGAGAAAATTCTCACCGATTTCCCAAAACTGAGAGCTTACCACCATGAACTGATTGTCCTCATTCGGAGATACATACGGACTCCGTCATTCCTTGTCCGTTACTTCTCCTTGCAGGAAGGACAAATAGGTGAAGATTCCATGGTTCAGGCATTCGATAAAACCGATGGTTCGGGACTAACCCTACGGCAAATCCTCAGATACTTTTTTCATTTTTTGGATGTTCACTGCAGTGATGGAGAGCGCAAAAGCTATATCGGTGCCTTGGATGCAATTCAAACGGGCTCGATTTCCGGAAAGGATGCCTCAAAAACGTTCTCCGAGGATGAGATCCAAGGCGATCGAACCGAGAAGCTTGTTCCGAATGTCCGTTTGGTTAATGGTGCTACCAAGCAGGAAAGTCGCCAACGCCTAATGCTAACCTTTAACACTCCCTTCTACCCAGAGATCTTGGTGGCGAGCAGTGTGATGGCCGAGGGGGTTGATCTTCATTTAAATTGCAGAGAGGTTATTCATCACGACCTTTGTTGGAACCCCAGCACACTCGAACAGCGCACGGGCAGGATCGATAGGATCGGATCGAAGGGAGAACGCTGTGGGAATCCTATATCCGTCTATCTTCCCTATATTGGTGGCACGCAGGACGAGAAGATGTATAGGGTGGTGATGGACAGAGAACGGTGGTTCAAAGTTGTGATGGGGGAGCAGTTTAAGGTTGATGCGAGGACGACCGATAGGATGGCTGACCGTCTCCCCCTGCCCAGAAAGGCAGCTGAAGATTTAGCTTTCCGATTGGAGGTTGTGGAATCTTAGAATACGCAGGAATGGGGTTCGTGGTACGAGTTCCCAGAAGTGGATGTCCCAATTATGGAAAAGCTGACCAAGGATATTTATCATGTTTTTCGATTCCAACCTTAAACCGGGCCAAATCCTGAGTAACCGAGATATTAGCAGCGTCTTTCAATGTAAGATACAGAGAGGGATGAGGTGAGGCTCAAGAACAGATAGCCTGGTTATCGTTTCGGACTACAGGCTGGGGATATAGCACCGATGGGTTCGTAAAATCCAGACAACCAGGGAACTGGCCCACATCTTCAATAATCAATTAAACGGGTCCCCTCAGGATTTTCCGCGCCCTCACCGCTCATTGAGGAGATGATTCCGGAGAAAGAAACAGCAGATGCAATACTTCTTCCTCGCTGCCTACATTCTTGTAATTGCAGCCGGTTATTTTCTCAAATACCTGAACCTCCGGCATCTCGAACGCCACGGGGCAGAGATCCCGGAAGAGTTTGCCGGACAGATTGACGGCGGCCTGCTGGAAAAAACGCGGGATTATACCGTGGAGAACACCCGATTCGGTTTTCTGGAGTCGGCCTTCAGCCATCTCCTGACCCTGGTCTTTCTGTTCGGCGGCCTGATGAGATTTTACAATCGCCTGATCCTCTCCATGGCTGATTCCTTTATCCTCTCCGGGCTCCTCTTTTTTCTCTTTCTAAGCTATGCCTCTACGTTCTTCTCCATCCCCTTTGACCTCTATTCCACCTTCAGGATCGAGAACAGGTACGGCTTCAGCACGATCACCCCGAGAATCTGGATGACCGACCAGTTGAAATCGCTGTTCCTGAGCACGCTCCTGATGGGGATTATTCTCTCAGTCGGTTTCTATCTGGTGCAGGCGGCCACGGAGACCTGGTGGCTCTGGGTCTGGGGCTTTGTCCTGATCTTCGGGATCTTCATGATGTACATCTCCCCCTATGTCATCGAACCCCTCTTCAACAAATATACCCCGATTGATGACCCCGGTTTGGAGGAGGGGATCCGCAAGCTCATGGACAAGGTAGGAATAAAGGTGAGCCGGATATTCAAGATGGACGCCTCAAAGAGGAGCCGGCACACCAACGCCTATTTCACCGGTATCGGGAGGGTAAAAAGGATCATCCTCTACGACACCCTGCTTACAAAGCTGAACGAGCCGGAGATCCTGGCCGTGCTGGCGCACGAGGCCGGGCACTGGAAGAAGAGGCACCTGCTCAAAGGGATTTTCCTTTCCCAGATCATCTCCTTCGTGGGGATCTATCTCGCTTATCGCTTCGCTCAGGCCGATATGCTGACCGATCTGTTCAAGATCGAGCCCCCTTCTTTCTTTGCCAAGATTGTGATCCTCGGGTTTCTCTTCAGCATAGTCTCCTTCCCACTCAACCCCCTGTTCAACCTTCTCTCCCGATATTTTGAACGGGAGGCCGACAACTTCGCATGCCGGATCACGAATCATCCGGAAGGGATGGCCTCGTCACTGATCAAACTCGCGAAAGACAACCTCTCCAACCTCCACCCGCACCCCTGGTATGCCGCCTTTTACTATTCCCATCCCCCTGTGGTGGAGCGGGTCCGGAGGATCAGAAGTCTTTGATTGGATCCTGGAAAATAGTGAGAGTTTTATTAAACTTGACTTTAAGAATTCTCCTGCTAAAATGTAATTACTATGATTGAAAAGCATATTAAGCGAGATCTATATCAAGAATTGTGGCAGGATTTGGGAAGAAAGGAGATTGCTTTTGTAATCGGCCCGAGGCAGTCAGGCAAGACCACGCTGATGAAAAAGATTCAGGGGGAGCTGGATAAAAAGAATGAAAAAACCTTATTCATGAGTCTCGATTTTGAATATGACAAAGAATTTTTTGCTTCACAGCAAACCCTTTTAAAAAAGATAGAACTCGAAATAGGCAGGAACAGAGGTTTTGTTTTTATCGATGAGATCCAGAGAAAAGAAGATGCCGGACTCTTTTTAAAGGGCATTTATGACTTGGGGCTTCCTTACAAGTTTACGGTCTCAGGTTCAGGAAGTGTGGATTTAAAAGCCAAAATCAAAGAGTCTATGGTCGGCCGAAAAAGAGTTTATGAACTTTATCCGGTTTCGCTCAAAGAATTTTTAAATTTTAAAACCGACTACAAATATGAGGATAGCCTCCCTGAGTTTCTTTCCCTGGAACGTCCCAGAGCGGATCAGCTTTTGTTGGAATACCTTAATTTCGGAGGCTACCCGAGAGTTCTCCTGGAGACCGAATTAAAAGAAAAGGTAAGGATGATCGATGAGATCTACCAGGGTTATATTGAGAAAGACATCGCCTATCTTTTAAAGGTGGAAAAGACTGAAGCCTTCGGTTTACTCGTCAAGGTCCTTGCGGACCAGATCGGCAAGATCCTGAATTATTCGGAACTTTCCAATACCCTCGGCATCTCTCTCGCCACGCTGAAAAATTACTTATGGTATGCGGAAAATACTTATATCCTGCAGAGGCTCACTCCCTTCTATAAGAACATACGTAATGAGATCAGCAAATCACCGACCGTTTATTTTTCGGACCCTGGACTGAGGAATTACATGCTGGGCATTTTCGGCAGTCTCTCCCGTCCTGATGATTTGGGCTTTGCCTTCCAGAACCTGGTGTTTCTTATACTCAAAGAAAAGATACGCTTTCAAAATGCGAAGATTCATTTCTGGCGGACGAAATCCGGAGCGGAGATAGATTTTGTGATAGATTCCGCAAGGAAGATCATTTCTGTAGAAATAAAATACAGTGAATTCACTAAGCCGGTTGTTCCTCGATCGTTCTATGCTTTTATAGATAAATATGCTCCCGAAAAATGCATGGTGGTCAACAAGAATCTCAAGACAGCCATTGAGATCAAAGACCGTGAGGTTTTATTCCTGACGGTGTGGGACTTGTTATCTGAAGAGATCAATGTCTAAAACCCCGGAACAGACCCTTCACGATGTTTTTGGTTACAGTTCTTTCCGTCCGTATCAGAAGGAGATGATCGAGACGCTGATCCGGGGGGAGGATGCTTTTGTGCTCATGCCCACCGGAGGCGGCAAGTCGCTGGGGTATCAGATCCCGGCGCTGCACCGGGCCGGGGTGGGGATCGTGGTGTCGCCGCTGATCTCCCTGATGAAGGATCAGGTGGATGCACTCCGCGCCAACGGCGTGCGTGCGGCCTATTACAACTCCTCCCTGGAGAGCGCAGAGGCCCGCCGGGTGCTGGCGGAACTGCACAACGGGGGGCTGGACCTGCTCTATGTCGCTCCGGAGCGTCTGATGAACGAAGCGTTCCTGGAACGGCTGCGGGAGATCCCGATCGCCCTCTTTGCCATCGACGAGGCCCATTGTGTCTCCCAGTGGGGACACGATTTTCGCCCTGAGTATCTGAAACTCGGCTCCCTGCGCACGCTCTTCCCCGGGATCCCGAGGATCGCTCTTACCGCTACGGCCGATCCCCAGACCCTGGACGATATCCTGCACCGTCTTGATCTGGAGCAGGCCCGCTGTTATGCGGCAGGCTTCGACCGCCCCAACATCCGCTATACGGTCATGGAGAAACGAAAGCCCCTGGATCAGCTCATGGCCTTTCTGAAGGCCCATCCTGATGAGGCCGGGGTTGTTTATGCCCTGAGCCGCAAGCGGGTTGAGATGATCGCGGAGCGTCTTGCGGCTTCCGGAATTTCGGCATCGCCGTACCATGCCGGACTGTCCGCAGCCGAGCGCAAGCGTACACAGGACGCCTTCCTGAATGATGATGTCCGCGTGGTGACGGCCACGGTGGCTTTTGGCATGGGGATCGATAAACCCAATGTCCGTTTCGTTGTCCATTACGATCTTCCGAAAAATATCGAGAGCTATTATCAGGAGACAGGCCGTTCGGGCCGGGATGGTCTTCCCGCGGAGGCCCTGCTGCTGTTCGGCTACGGGGACGTGGCCGTTGCCCGCGGCCTGATCGAGACCGGAAACAACGAGGAGCAGAACCGGATCGAATTGCATAAACTGAACGCCATGATCGGATTTGCCGAGGCCCTGACCTGCCGCCGCCGGGTTCTGCTCGGATATTTCGGCGAGCGTCTGGAGAAAGACTGCGGCAATTGCGATATCTGCCTCAATCCCCCTGAGCGCTACGATGCCACCGAGGATGTGCAGAAGGCCCTTTCCTGTATCTACCGCGTAGGCCAGCGTTTCGGTATGGGGTATGTGATCGATGTGCTGCGGGGCTCGAATAAACAGCGTATCCGGGATCTTGGACACGACAAACTCTCTACATACGGCATCGGCGGGGAATTGAGCCAGGACGCCTGGGGGAGTATCATCCGCCAGTTGGTACATCTCAACTACCTGAGACAGGATATGGCCAATTATTCCGTGCTCAAGCTGACCGAGGCGGCGCGTCCCCTGCTGCGCGGCGAACAGACCCTGGTCCTGGCCAGGCCGCGTGTGAAGACCAGGCCCGAAAAGAAGCCGGCCGGAAAGAGGCTTGAGGTTCTGGATTATGATGAGGATCTCTTCCAGGCGCTGCGGGTCCTGCGGAAGCGGCTGGCCGATGAGGCCAGGGTGCCGCCTTATGTGATATTCGGCGACGCCGCCCTGGTAGAGATGGCCGCCTACCGTCCCGCGGACGAGGAGGCACTGCTGGCCATCAATGGGGTGGGTGCAGTCAAGCTTGAACGCTATGGCTCGGATTTTCTGAAGGTGATACGCGAAAAATCTGATTTTTCCTAATAGGGTAGGAGAAATATGATTTTATACGAAGCCAAACAAATTTGAACTTGACATATGCTTGATAATAGCATATTTTATTTATATATTTAACATTCAGATGGTGACTTATGAAACGGACGACAGTTACATTACCGAATGACCTTCTTGAAATGCTGAAAAAGACTGTAAAGGCGAAAAACAAAACCCGGGCTGTTATCATGGCCATTGAGGGTGAAATCCGAAGGAATAAATTGGAAAAGTTAAAGAAGATGGCGGGCCATATGGAGTTCGAACGTGAAGCGGATGATATCCGGCATGGAGATGACAGACTTGGCTGATCGCACCGTTCTTGTTGACACCTCGGTATGGATTGATTATTTCAGAAAAAACGAAACCTCATATCAGAGGCTGAACGAACTGATGGATGCCGGCCGGGTTTGCTGCCAGAACCTGATTGTTGCTGAACTCATCCAGGGAGCAAAGTCTGAAAAGGAAATCGAAGTGATTCGCGATTTTTTTGATCTGTTCCATTTCCTGAAAGAGAAAGCAGATACATGGTTCAAGGCTGCTTATTTATCATTTCAACTTAGAAAAAAGGGGAAAACCGCAGGGTTGGCTGATTGCTATATTGCCCAGATGGCCTTTGAAAATAACGCCGTCCTACTTTCTTTTGATCAGCATTTCAAGGAGATCACGAAGATCATTCCTGTTGAATTGATGTAAATTAAGCGGCCTCTTCTATTTCCATCCTTACCTAAAATCCGGTAATGCTTTATAAATCCTTTATTTTATGATATGTTGAGTCCACAAGTCTGAAAGTGCTGGGTTTTGAATCGAGCACAAGGGGGCATCCATGAAATATGAGAACAGGATTGCACAAGTTGATGACCTTCAAAAAGAGATCAACCAATACAGACCGCTGAAGCGCAATGCCTCGAAGCAGTTGAAGGAATATTACAGAATTGGTCTCAGCTATTCCAGTAATGCCATTGAAGGGAATTCGCTTACCGAATCCGAGACAAAGGTCGTCATAGAAAACGGAATAACCATAGGCGGCAAGCCCCTGAAAGATCACTACGAGGCCGTTGGACACAGCGAGGCTTTTGATTTGCTTTACATGCTGGCGAAAAAAAAAGAAATAACCGAGAGTGCAATATTGAAACTCCACAGAATTTTTTATTACCGGATTGATTCCAAGAACGCAGGCAGGTACAGAAGAGAGCCGGTCATTATTACAGGCGCCCAGGTTGACCTTCCGTCTCCCGGAGAGATCAAAACCTTAATGAAAAAACTTGACTCGGAGATTCCTAAACTAAGGGAAAAACACCATCCGGTGGAGTTTGCCTCTCTCCTGCATATTCGGATTGCAAACATTCATCCCTTTATTGACGGCAATGGAAGGACGGCAAGGCTTGTCATGAATCTTGCATTACTGCAGGAAGGTTATCCAGTAACCGTTATTCCGCCGGTATTGAGAAGTGATTATATGGAGACGTTAAAGGAGAGCAACAAAGGGAATAACCAACCTTTTATCCATCTCATCTCCTGCATGGTTTATGAAAGCCAGAAAGACTACCTGAGATTATTGAGGAACCTGGAAAGGGAGTAAGAAAGTAGAATGTATAAACGGAGAAACACGTTCTGAGATGGATAAAAAAACCAAGACCATCCGCGCATTCACTCACGGCAGGATCTTCACGCCGGAGATAGAGATCCCGGACGGGACCCTCTTGACCCGGGGTTTCAAGATCATGGCCGTGGGCAGGGCCTCTGACATCGAGGTCCCGGCTGAAGCCCAGGTCGTTGATTGTACCGGCAGGATCGTGACGCCGGGTTTTATCGATATCCATCTGCATGGAGGGGACGGGCATGACTTTCTGAGCGGCGAGGGCCTTGCCGGCGCCGCCCGCTTCCATGCATCCCGGGGTACCACGGCCATGGTCCCCACCCTCTGTCCGGACACCCTGCCGCGGCTCAAGGAACAACTCGCCCGACTCGGCCGGGGCTACGGGGCGCATGAGGGGACTCTTCCCGAGATCCTGGGGCTTTATCTGGAAGGCCCCTTCCTGAATGCGGCAAAGAGGGGGGCCTTTGATCCATCTCTGATCCGCCTCCCTCAACCGGGTGTGGTGAGATCGTTTTTCGAGGCGTCGGGCGGCGCCCTGCGCATGATGGCGCTGGCCCCCGAACTCCCCGGGGCATTGGAGACGCTCCGGGAGATCAAGGCCCTGGGGATGATCCCCTGTCTCGGTCATACCGATGCCACCTATGAAGAAACCCACGCCGCCTTTTCCAACGGCGTCCGACATGCCACGCACCTCTTCAATGCCATGAGGGGGTTCCACCACCGGGAACCCGGGGCCGCCATGGCCGCGCTCCTTCATCCCGAGGTCAGCGTGGAGGTGATTCTCGACGGTCATCACCTCCATCAGGCTGCTGTGGACCTGATTTACCGTTTGAAAGGGGCGGCCCGGATGATCCTGGTTTCCGATGCCGTGCCGCTTGCAGGCAGGTCTGAGGGTTCGGCCCTGCTGGGATGCCAACGGGTGGAGGTCCGGGACGGGAAAGCCGTGAATGGGGAGGGGAATCTTGCCGGAAGCCTTATGGTCCTGGCGGATGCCGTGAAGAGTGCGGTTCAGTGGGCCCATCTCCCGCTGAAACAGACACTGCGCATGGCCACATTGAATCCGGCCCGCCTTCTCGGTCTTCCGGACCGAAAGGGGAGGCTGGCCCAGGGAGCGGACGCAGACCTTGTGATTCTGGACCAGGACCTCGAAGTACAGGGCGTTTATATCGGAGGCAGTCAGGTGCCGGGACCTGAGATCAGATGATGAGCGGGAAATGAAGCATATGCGTTTATTATGGATATGCGCGGCGATCCTGTCTCTGACGGTCTTGCAGTTCGGGGATTCGTACGGGGCTTCGGACAGGATCATCGTTGAGGCCAGGACGGCCCAAGGCAGGGGAACGGGCAAAACCGCGGCCGCCAGAGGCCCCGAATTCCTGAGGGCATCATTCAAGGAGGGGGTCTCCGCCCTGAACAAAGGGGATGCCGCGAGGGCCGGTCAACGGCTGGACGGCCTTGAAGAGGCATACCCGGTGCTCGGGGACTACATTCTCTATTACCGGATCCGTGCCGCGCTGAAGATGGAGGACCCTTCAGAGGCCTTGACCCTGGCCGGTCAGCTTCTTGAAAAATATCCGGAGAGCGTGCTGGTTCTGCGAGTCCGGCTGGAGATTGTGCGGGCACTGATCTCCATGAAACAGTTCCCTGCGGCCAGGGCCGTGGCCGAGAGTCTCCTGAAACAGCAAACAAACTCCGAGCTGAGGCGGCGGGCCTCCCTGCTGCTAAGTGAATCCCTGGAGGGCGAAAAAGATTGGAAGGGGGCGCAGGAGGTCTATCAGCGCCTGGCCTTTGAAGATCCCGTGACCCCCGAGGGGAGAGAGGCGGGACAAAGGGCGGAGCGTATCGTGAAGACCGAGGGGGTGGCTCCTTTGATCCCCTCGGACAGCCTTTATTTAGCACGGGTGCAGGCGCTGAACCGGTCGCTCAGGTATGACCGGGTCATTGATGTTTGCGGCGCTTTTCAGGATCTCTATCCCGAGAGCCCTCTGCTGGGGCAGGCGCTTCTGCTCAAGGCCAGGGCCCTGATCAAGACTGAACAGCCCGAACAAGGGACAGACCTTTATGAGAAGCTGATCGATTCCGGCAGCAAAGGCATGGTCCAGGCCGAAGCGTCATATCAGCTCGGGAACTATTACTGGAACCAGGACCAGGATTTCCGGGCAAAACGGATCTTCAAGAGCCTGATCAGGGCATACCCTGAGAATGAGTGGGGCCTCAAGGGCCGTTATGCCCTCGGCAGGATCTATGAAAACGATCAGGATATTTCGGATGCGAAGGAGTCCTTTCTCATGATCGGAGAGGTCAACCCCGCTCATCCGCTTGCTGCCGAGAGTGCCTGGCGCGCCGGGTGGGTGGAGTACAAGGCCGGGAAATATGAAAAGGCCAGGGATATCTTTATCTCCTGCATGCAGCGCTATCCGGACTCGGACGTCTTTGCGTCGGCCCTCTACTGGCAGGGGAAGTGCGAGGAAAAGTTAAAACATGTGGAAGAAGAACAGAGGATTTTCAGGGGGCTTGCTGAAGAGTACCCCTGGAATTTTTACGGCGCCATGGCCAGGAAACGCCTGGAATCCTCATGGGAAGGGGTCCCGGATAGATCCGTTCCGTCAAACAAAGAGGACGGTGCATGGCAGCCGGAGCCGATCCATGCCGCCCAGGGATCGCCTCTTGCCTTTCATCTGGACCGGGCAGAGGAACTGATCCGGATCGGCTTTGCCAATGAGGCGAATGAAGAGATCGAGGCCATTCAGAAACAGGCCGCGCCAAACCCCATGGACCTCTGCTATATCGCCGTGCTCTATGAAAAGAACCGGAACTTCTTTCAGTCCCTCCGCTGGATTCTAAAAAACAGGGCCTGCATGTCGGGCCGGGAGACAAACACGACCTGTATGAAGCGGTTCCTGTATCCTCTGGCCAACTGGGAAGCCGTGCAGAGAGAAGCAGGGAAGAACGGCCTGGACCCGTTTCTTGCTCTCGCGGTCATGCGCCAGGAGAGCCTGTTCCAGCCGGACATCGTCTCTCCTGCCGATGCACGCGGCCTCATGCAGATTATCCCCTCTACCGGGAGGACCATTGCCAGACGTCTCGGGATCACGGATTTTAATCCGGATAACCTGTATGACCCGGGAACCAATATCACGCTGGGGATCAAATATTTAACGGACCTGATGGACCGTTCCGATGGGGACCTGGTCCGGGTCCTTTGCAGTTACAACGCGGGAGAGACCCGCTCAGACCAGTGGTGGGAGCAGTACAAAGATCTGGATGTGGATGAACGGATCGAGTCCATTTCATTCAGGGAAACCAGGGACTATGTCAAGAAGGTTCTGAACCATCTGGAGATCTACAGGCGTCTTTATGTGAGCCCTTCCACGGATGCCGGGCAAGGCCTCTCCAGCCCGTAGATTTTGTGGAGTCGTGTATGCAGATCGTGATCAGGGACGTCCGGATTGTGGACGGTTCCGGCGCCCCGGCCTTTTTCGGGGATATCGGTATCCATGAGGGCCGCTTTGCCTATGTGGGGCCCTCATGCCCTGAATCGGGTGAGACCGAGATACGGGGAGATGGACAGGCGGCCGCGCCGGGGTTTGTGGATATCCATTCCCATTCGGATTATTATCTCCTGGTCAACCCCCTTGCCGAGAGCAAGGTGCGCCAGGGGGTGACCACGGAGATCGGAGGGAACTGCGGATACTCGGCCGCTCCGGTTTACGGAAAGGTCCGGGAGGAGAGGATCCAGACCTACCGGGACCTCTTCGGGCTGGAACTCCCCTGGGAAGGCGTGGGAGGATATTTTTCACATCTGGAAGGAGAGGGGATTTCCGTCAATTTCGGCCTGCTTGCCGGGCACAATACCATTCGTGCCTCGGTCATGTACGGGAGCGACCGCGAACCCTCTTCACAAGAGATGGCCCGTATGGTCCATCTGGTCAGGGAGTCCATGGACCATGGGGCGCTGGGACTTTCCACGGGGCTCATCTATTCACCGGCCTGTTTCTCGCGGCCTCCGGAGATGATCGCTCTCTGCAGGGCGGCCGGGGAGTCCGGCGGGATCTTCGCCGTTCACATGCGGAGCGAAGGGAACCGCCTGCTCGAGGCCGTGGACGAGGTGATCGAAATCGCAGGAATGGCCGGCATCCCGCTTCAGATCTCCCATCTCAAGACTTCGGGCGAGCGGAACTGGAACAAGGTGGACGAACTGTTCGAACGGATTGAAGCGGCCCAGAAGCGAGGGCTGGACGTCACCTCGGACCGCTATCCTTACACGGCATCCAATACCGGGCTCTCCTCGGTGCTTCCGGAGTGGGCCTTCGAGGGCGGGACCGACGGCCTCATGGCCCGCCTCAAGGACCCGGAGGCCAGGAAGCGCATACGCAAAGAGATCCTGGCTGAGCATCCTGATGAGGACTATTTTGACAGGATCATGATCGCTGCCGTGACCCGGCCTGAGAACCGGGGGTATACGGGGAGAAAGGTCAGGGAGTGCGCCCGCAGCTCGGGCAAGGATGATTTTGAATTTGTTTTTGATCTCCTCCTCCAGGAAAGGAACATGGTGGACAGCATCCATTTTACCATGAGCCTTGACAACCTGCGCCGCATCCTGGCAAAAGATTATGTCATGATCGGCTCGGACAGCGGGGCCAAGGCCGTAGATGGCCCGCTCGGTGAGGGCAGCCCCCATCCCAGGGCCTACGGCACCTATCCGAGAGTCCTCCAGCAGTTTGTGCGCGAGGAAGGGCTCCTCAGCCTGGAGGAGGCGGTCCGGAAGATGACATCGGCTCCGCTCCAAAGGGTCGGGATCCATGATCGAGGCCTGGTCCGGGAATGCCTTGCTGCGGATCTGGTCCTCTTTGACCCGGAAAGGATCACGGACCTCTCCACCTACGAGGAACCGAAAAAGTATCCCGATGGGATCCGGATGGTCATGGTCAACGGGGAGGTCGTGGTTATGGATGGTGAGCATACAGGCAAGAGGCCGGGGAAGATATTGCGGAAGACTATATTAGAATAGAAAAAACAGAAGAAAGTCTAAATCATGAAGCCGGTTATCGGGATTACGCCTGATTTTGAAGTGGACCAGGACAAGGGACTGCCCTGCTATTTTGTATGGGGGAGCTATATTGCGGCGATTGAAGAGGCCGGGGGGATTCCGCTGATCCTTCCCTATGTTGAGGACCCGGCGGGGATAGGACTCCTGCTCGGCCGGATTCACGGGCTGATGCTGACCGGCGGGGCCTTTGACATCGATCCTTCTCACTATGGTGAGGAATGGACCGTGCAGAAGGGGACGGTCAAGGAGAACCGGACGCGCTTCGAGCTGGAAATCACCAGGCAGGCTCTAAACAAGAACGTACCGATCCTCGGGATCTGCGGCGGGGAGCAGAACATCAATGTGGCCCTGAAGGGTTCACTCTATCAGGATATCAGGACGCAGAGACAAGGGGCCTTGGACCACGAACAGAAGAGACCAAAGTCCGAGGCCTCGCATCAGGTGAGGATCGTTCCTGGGACGCTGCTCCACAGGATTGTCGGGCAGGAAACGCTTGAGGTGAACAGCACCCACCATCAGGCGGTCAAGGGACTCGGACAAGGGTTGAAGGCCAATGCCATGGCCGAAGACGGCGTGGTCGAAGGGGTCGAAAGCGAACGCAACGCCTTTGTCCTGGGTGTGCAGTGGCATCCGGAACATCTGTTCGTGCATGACCCGGCATGCCGCAGGATTTTCGAGGCATTCATCCATGAGGCTGCACGGAGGCAGGCTTGAGGATGGGCGGGGCTTACTTCGTTTCTAAAAATCAAAGATCAAAGATAAAAAATCAAAATGACATATCAAAATATAAAAACAGATCGGTCACCAAGGCACAAAGACACGAAGAATATTTTTCTCTCCATTCTCTTCGCACATCAATAAACTTGAGCCTTAAAAGAGTCCATCCCGGAACCCGTGCTGAAACTTTATTTTTGATTTTTATTCTGTCATTTTGATCTTTGATTTTTTATCTTTGATTTCTATTACTTCTCATCCTTGAATCGGAGCCGGCCCTCCCGGATCCCTTTGAGGGCGGTGAGGTGCTGTCTGCTGATGATTTTTTCCAGGGCCTTCTGGTCCGGTGCGGGGATCGAGAGTTCAGGGTAGCGCATCTTCTTTGAAAAAAGAATTCTCCCCCTGTAGTAGACCGAGGTCTGGATGGATTGGTCGAGGTTGAGTTTTTCGGTGAGGACGTAGAGCGGCCGATTCTTGTACTCGATGTTGTTCATGAGCCAGCTTTCCTGATCTTTTCCCGCAGGTGAGACCTCTTCGACAGGTCTTGCCGGTTTCTCCTCTTTGCCGGCGGTGGAAGGGATTCCGGTACCGGTCTCTCCTGTGAGCTGGCGGGCAATCAGGCCGAGCTGTTCCGTGGCCTTGAGGTTCACCGGGTCCAGGGTGAACGGCCGGAGGTTCCGGGCGGATTTCTTTATCTCCGGAGAATATTCCATGGTGCCGAGAAGCCCGGGCTTTATACCCAGAAATTTCCGGCAGACCGCACCGACCATATCGGCCGAGCGGTGATCGTCATGATGGCCGGCCATGTTCACAATCAGCTGAGGTGAGAAGTTCTGCAGGGTCTTCCGGATCAGGTCCGCGTAGTGGCGGTCCACATGGGAGATCTTGTCGATCAGTTCCTGGACTGAATGGACCCGCTGACGGCTCTTGGGATGGGTCGCTGATTGGACCATGAACGAGATCAGCGGGTTGTTGGGAAAGGTCTTCAGGATTTTCCTGTAGACCGCTGTCTTCAGAAGATGGTAGGTGTTCTGGATCGAAGCAGGGTCGCCGGTCATGACCACCACGGGCCGGTCGGAGAGGAGAAAGAGGTCAAGGACGCTCGTCTGGATGCCGCCTCCGAGATCCATGAGGAGGATGTCTGCCTGCAGAAGCGGGATTCCGGAAAGGATCCTTCGGACCATCTGTTCCTGATAGTCCGGGTACGCCGGGAGCTGACGGCCCCCTCCGATCAGGCTCAGGCCCGGGATCGGGGTCTCAAGGGCTGTGTCCGGAAGCCCCTGGGCGGTGCCGGTCAGAAAATTGTTCAGGGTCCTGGTGATATAGGGAATGCCGAGGGCGGTATGGAGATTGGATGCGCCCAGATCGGCATCGAGGAGCACAACCTTCCTGTTCAGCCCGGCAAGTAGAATGCCGAGATTGGCGGTGAGCAGGGTCTTGCCCACGCCTCCCTTGCCGCTTCCGATCGGCCAGATCTGCATAGCCTGTTTGGTCCCGGTCATGATCTATCCCTGAATGGTATTAATAAGGTATAAGCAATCATGAAAAGATTGTCAATCAGATTCTTGAAAAAGGCGGGCTTGGGGTTTGTGAAATCAGGCGGCTGTTCACGCCTCCGGGGCTAATGATAATAAAGATACTTGCGCCAGCCCTCGCTTAATATGCCTCTGCTCCGGCAGAGATGGACATGGTATGGGTATCTCGGTTCTCCGGGGCCTTTCAGCAGGGCCATCCCGGCCTCAGCGGGTGAAAGGCCTCCTTTCCGGGTATTGCATGTTTTGCAGCATGCCACAAGATTGTCCCAGCGGGTCTCACCGCCTCTGGATTTCGGGATCACATGGTCCAGGGTCAGCTCTGCGGGATTGGAACGCCGGCCGCAATACTGGCAGGTATTTTTATCCCGGATCAGGATGTTCTTCTTGGTGGGATGCTTCTCCTTCATCCGGGGGACCTTGATGTAATGGAGCAGACGGATGACCGAAGGCACGGAGATCCTGAGCGAGGGCGAATGAAAGTAATGGGGTGTGGCCTCTTCACATGTGGCCACGCCCTTTGAGATCAGTACGATCGCCCGCCGCGCCATACAGATGTTGATGGGCTCGTAACTTGCATTCAGGAC
>CAKKPE010000018.1 GCA_919901565.1 bacterium | reverse complement strand
AGACGCTATAAGTCAATAATATTATGCTGCATTAATTATGACGCTGTGTATAAAATCACCGGCCGGCACTCAACCGCTCAAGCAAAAAATAATTTAAATTCAAAATGTTGCAGCAATATTAAGCTAAGAAAGTAAGCTAAGTAACGCGCAAGTAAGCTAATCCCATGTCCTCAGCTAATGGCCTTTCTTCAACGCCCAGAGCGCCCCCAACCCGCGGCCGCCGGCATTTTGTATCTTCTCCTCACGGACCAACTCCTGAAGAAGGTTGCGAACGGCGGACTCAATATTCTCATCGGCATAGATCTTCATCCAAGCCGTTCCCTCAGCTTGGAAGGATAGTTCTTCTTCAGGTTTGCGAGAAACGACTGGTCTTCCCGATATTTTTTGTCGAACGCGGCCTTGTGTTCGTGGTAATAGGACAGTGCATCGTGTATCTGTTCAAGCTTCAGGTGCGGATACTCATCAATGATCCGGTCGGCGCTCATCCCCAGGATCTCATACCTGATGGCAATATCCATCACGGTAATGCGGGTGCCGCGAATGGCCGGCTGCCCGGAGGCAATTTTCGAGTCCACAGATATGTAAGGGTGGCTGGTCTTTCTTTCCGCAACAGTCATAATCATCCCTCCTTCTGTTTTACATCGTCTCTGAATTCCGCGAAATCTTTATGTTGGGATTATACGAAGAAATGGGGATGGAGGCAAGGGAAATCAAGAAGACATTAAGTCAGGGTTGATGCAGGTCATCCTCTTGATTCTCTGTGCTCTCCTCCTGGGCGGTCTCTCCGATGAGTTGGACTGCATCCGGTGTCGGCAATTCCTGAACTTGCTTTAACTTTCTTTCGATCGTGCGGGATTTTTTGGCAGCGTCATCAATCGTGTTGCTCGCCTCCTGAAGTTTCTTTTTGGTCTTTTCAAGGATATCTCCGAACCTGCCGAAATCTTTCTTTACGTCACCGAGCAAGACCCAGACATCGCTGGAACGTTTTTCAATCGCCAATGTCCTGAACCCCATCTGCAGGCTGTTCAAAAAAGCGTTCAGTGTCGTGGGTCCTGTGACCGTCACTCTATATTCTCTCTGCAGGGTATCCATGAGGCCGGTCCTGCGGATGACCTCAGCGTACAGCCCTTCTGTAGGGAGATACATCATGCCGAAATCCGTGGTGTTCGGCGGATCAAGATATTTTTCCTTGATATCCCTGGCGCTGTTCTTAATCCTCGTCTCCAGATTCCTGGCCGCTTCCTCCGCAGACGCCGCATCGGCCTGCTCCTGCGCCTCAAGGAGCCTCTGGTAATCCTCCATGGGAAACTTGGCATCGATGGGGAGCCAGACCTCATGGCCGCTTCCTTCATCACGGCCGGGCAGTCTGATTGCATACTCAACCCGCTCATTGCTCCCTTTCCTGGTAACCACGTTCGTGGCGTACTGCTCGCTGGTCAGGATCTGGTCCAGAAGCGCCCCGAGTTGGACTTCGCCCCAGGTCCCCCTGGTCTTGACATTTGTAAGAACCCTCTTGAGATCACCCACGCCGGCAGCCAGCGTCTGCATCTCTCCGAGTCCCTTGTGGACCTGCTCCAGCCTGTCACTGACAAGCTTGAAGGATTCACCCAGACGCTTCTCAAGCGTGGCATGAAGTTTCTCATCAACCGTGGCCCTCATCTGTTCCAGCTTCTGGCTATTCTCATCCTGCAGACTTTTCAAACGTTTTTCCACTGTTTCCCTCAGGTTTTCCAGTCGCTGCTCATTGGCCTGCGTCATATGGGCCAACTGGTTGGCAAAGGTATCGAGCTGGTTCTTCTGCAGTCCGGCGATGTCTTTCATGCGGGAGAGGAGGGAGTCATTGAAGGAGATGATCGACTTGCTCATTTCTTCCCTCCCCAGCCTGGCGCTGGAAGAGGTTTCTTCCCTGTTTCTGGCAATCTCTTCCTGGATCAGCCGCAAAGATGCAAGCCGCTCCTCCTGCAATCCCCTGCCGGTGAGGCGCAAGTACAGACCGAGCATCACTGCAGCGGCAGCGATCAACGCAAACAACAGAAAAAATGTGATCCAGGTGTCCGTCATGTTTCGAACCTATAAATCCTTTATGCTTTTTCCAGCCCGATCCTAAAGCTGACCGCAGACCTGCGTCACCAGCATGGATTCCCTGATCTGATCCGCCTTGTCCTTCCCCGCGAGCCTTACAACTATGGCCAGGCCGAAGCACAGGGCCGTGCCCGGCCCCCGGCTCGTCAGGACATCTCCGTCCTCGACCACAGCCTTTTCTTCATAAAACGCTGCGCCCAGCCTGTGCTTGTAGCTCGGATAGGAGGTCGCACGCTTCCCTTCGAGGACCCCGGCGTTTGCGAGCACATAGGGCGCCGCACAAATGGCCCCGATGAGCTTTCCCTTCTTATGAAAATCCCGGATCAGCGCCATGACCCGGCCGTCCGCGTTGAGATTGTCGGCGCCGGGCTGCCCCCCGGGCAGGACCAGCATGTCGAAGTCGTCTGCCCGTATGGCATCCACCAGATTATCGGGGATCACCTTCACGCTCCGGGCACTCGTCACCGGCCCTGCATGGAGTCCTGCCATGACGACCTCGATACCGGCCCGCCGTAGCACATCAACGATGGACACGGCCTCGACCTCCTCAAACCCGTCTGCAAGAATCAGGACGACTTTTGCCATATCCGCCTCCTTTGTCCGTTTATTCCGGATGCCTCTCAACCGCATCCCCGATCCGTACCCGGAACCGCCAGGTAATCCTCTCAGCGCGGAGTTCCCGGCCTGGGCCAGGCCAGATCTATTTCGCCTTTGTATTCAAACGGGAGTGACATCATCCTGTTCGCAAGGCTTGCGCTGCCTGAAAGCCGGTAGTTCAGTTTCCTGACATCCCCTGCGCCGAGACTCTGGAACTGTTCAATGACCCGCCCTATGTCGCTGACTACCTCAACATCCACGATCTCTTCGCCGTAAGCGGGGATGGTCACTGGCTTCCGTGTGACCCCGCGGGCAAACGCCCTGTTATTGATCTCGAGTGCGTACTTCATGCCCGAAATGGGCAGCGGGAACCCGTTGGGGTTCTGCATCCTGAGCCGGAGGAGAAAACGCTGTTCGAACAGGTCGGCCCGGACCACATCCATGCCCGAAAGGGTAACGTAAGGGGGTTCTGTGCGGGAGAGCCCCAGGGCACAGCCGCTCACCAGAATAACCAGGAGGACCAGAGGGACCCGCTTGAGAACCGTATTGACTGCACGCATATCATCCTCCTTCCCGAGGCCCGTCACAGAAGATCCGTAACCTGATCACCCATGCTGACTGCTCCCCGTATGGTCCAGTGCCTTGTGAAAACCACGGTTGGCACGCTCGACATAGCTCTCCCTGGTGATGAGCTCCCTGCTTATCACAGAAAGGGCCCCGGCCGGAAGCCTTCCGGTCCTCACGAGTTCCCGGCCCGCCTCCCTCGCTGCATCAAAGATATCCTGTACGGGTTCGCCCTTCTTGAGCATCACCCGCAGCGCCTCGCCGTGGGGCCGAAGGAGCGCCCCCGCGAACTCAATCCCGGCGTTCCGGCAGAACGCCTTGATGTGAGAAAGCATGGAATCAAAATTGTCCATCTCCCAAAGGGCGCAGTTGGAGACAAGCACCAGCCTGGCCGGAAGCAGCCCTTTCCTTCTCGAATGGCGGGAGTGACCATCGTTAAGCTCGAAATAGGGTTCTATCATCGGGATCATCCGGTCCATGAGGTTCTTCACCGGACCAGGCACCCCGTCGCAATAGACCGGCATGGACAGGACCCAGATCTCAGCGGCCTTAAGTTTCTCAATAACCTGTGCCATATCGTCTTCCTGAAAACAGGCCCCCGGCGTCTTGAACCAGCAATGAAAGTCCCCCATACAGGGATTGATGTTGAGTGAGCGGGTGTAGACCAGTTCCACCGAGGCCCCGGCCTCCTCCATCCCCTCCAGGAACGGGACCAGGATCAGGGCCGTGTTCCCCTGACCCATCTTGGGGCTCCCGTTGATTGCAAGAACATTCATAGCCGCCTCCGAATCTCAAGGTTTATCCGTGGAGTCCTGATTACTCTCTACTCCCCTCTTCGAAAAAGAGAGGTTCGTGGAGATCCTGATAAATCATCACGGGTCACATCCGGGGATCCCCGGCAGGGCCCGGGGGCGCCCCGGTTTTTCCCGACAGCCTGTCCATCACAGGTGCATCAAAACTCCGGATATGCAGATCCCTCTGCGGGAAAGCGATCTCCACCCCGGATGCCCTGAACGTCCGGTCAATCTCCTGGTGCAATTCGCTCTTCAGCAAAAAGAGATTCCGCACGTCCTCGATCCAGATCCTAAGTTCAAAATCCAGAGAGCTTTCGCCGAACCTGATGAATAGCACCTGAGGCTCGGGATTTTTGAGCACCAGAGGATGCCCACGGGCCGCTTCGGACAGAAGCCGCATGGTCAGAGGGACATCGGAGCCGTATGCGATCCCCACCGTGATGACGAGCCTGGCCATTCTGTCCGAAAATGTCCAGTTGGTCACCTGGTTTGAAACAAGGTCGCTGTTCGGAACAATGATTTCCGCACGGTCAAAGGTCTCAACCACGGTTGCCCTCAGTCCGATCTGTTTGACCTCCCCCCACACACCGGTGATCTGCACGATGTCGCCCACTTTAATCGGGCGTTCGAACAGGAGGATAAGGCCGCTCACGAAGTTGTTGGCGATATTCTGAAGTCCGAAACCGATTCCGATGCCCAGGGCGCCCGTAAAGATGATCAGGTTCTTGAGTTCAAAGCCCATGGCCCCCAGGGCAAGCATAACCCCTACGAGAATCATCGCATAGTGAAACAAACGAATGATCGAGATGCCCGTCCCCTTTCCCACATGGCTCTTGGGAAAGACATCATTA
The DNA here is from genome assembly GCA_919901565.1 of bacterium. Taxonomy (GTDB): domain Bacteria; phylum CG2-30-53-67; class CG2-30-53-67; order CG2-30-53-67; family CG2-30-53-67; genus CG2-30-53-67. The sequence continues at coordinate 1,216 of CAKKPE010000018.1, read as the reverse complement.
ATCAATACCGATTGCACGGTCCAGGATACAAGAAAGGCACTGTAAAGAACAGCTCCGGCGGTGATCACGTGCCCGACCGTAAAGCGGTGGTCCCCGACGGCGAACCCGAAAGAGAAGAGCCCTTTCATCGCGTCCATGGGGGTTTCGAACACCCTCCAGATTTCCAGTACAAGGACCATGGCAATGATCCCGATGAACAGGTCCGTAATCATCCCCAGTCTGCGGATGATCATGGCCCGGTTGGACCGGACCATTGCAACTTTTTTGATAACGGTGTTGGAAAGAAAGAACTCAACAGCGCCCCGGGCCATGGTCGCGACCACCCAGGCAAGAAGGACCAGAAAAGTCGTCTTGATCATGGCATCGAGGAGATGGGTGGCCAGGGAACTGTAGCCTCCCACTTCGGCGATAAGCACTACGACAAAAACCGCTCCACCCAGGCGAAGCGCCCAGGTATAGAGGGGTGAATCGCCTCTGCGGGCACTGGCGCCCGCACGCCAAAAACACAAGGGCAGGCCGCCCAGGGCAACCAGACAGACATAAAACCGGAATATGGGCTCAGGCAAACCGAACACGGAGAAGAAATGGATCGCAAGAAAAAGGCCCGCAAGCAGATAGACGAGCCTCCGCTTCCACGGCAGGGTTATGAGGCTTCCGACTATCCTTGCCGCGGCAAGGCTGACCAGCACCCAGAGCACAAGCCGCCAGACAGATGGAACGGCGTTGCCGTACAGGGGAAAGAGCGATGAGACCGCAAGAAAAAGGCTCGCTGAAAAGGGACGCATGAGAAGGAAACGCCATCGGGTCGATGCCTCCAGTATTTTGCGGTGCCGGTAAATCCCTACAACCAGGATAAGAGAGAAAAAAAACTGCAAGACCACCACCCAACCCTGGACCATAATAAATTCTTTATCCGGCCACTCGGCGCCCCTCACCCCTTCCATAAACACAGGCCAGAGTTCCTTCTTGAACAGGGTATAGTACGCGGGGGAAAACATGGGCGGAGATGATCTCTGGAAGAGGTCTCCCCGGAGGGCCTGCAAAAGCCCATCCAGATCCATGGAAAGAGGCTGGATCAGATCCGCCACCTTTCCGGCCTTTCGCTGGACTTCCAGCACCGACTTCAGTCCTGAGGACGAGAGGTCAAACATCCGCTCAATGATACGGTCGGCTTCCGAGAATGTCGGCTTAAAGGACTCAAAAGGCCCGTCTTTCT
>CAKKPE010000017.1 GCA_919901565.1 bacterium | reverse complement strand
GAGGAGCCGCCTGATGATAGCATGCAAGCCGCAAGACCTGACCCCCCAAGCCTTGCAAGCCGCAAGACCTGACCCCCCAAGCCTTGTTCAACAAACTTAAAAGATTTGTACAAAATTACAGAAGAAAAGAATCCTGACACTTTCAATAAAAAGCTTAAAGAGAATGAAATTTCTTCAAAAAAGAGGAATCTTGAACAACTAAAAATTTGGTATCTCGTTTTAATACTTACTGCAATTCCTGGTGTTAGTGCTGGTTTTATACTATTATATTTAGGGGGGTCTTCTCCCAAACGAGTGGGTAGGAATGAGCACATAGTAGCAGATAAAGATAGTAACGTCAAAGAGATATACTGTTTCATTGGAGTGGGAAATCTGTCATGATAGACGGATGTCAAAACGGAGGAGCCTGCTGGACGCGTACCGATTCCCCGGGTTTCGTCCAAGGGCCACGATCAAGGGGATATTCGGAGACCCGAAGGCCAGGGTCATGCGGCTTGAGCGGCGTCAAAAAAAACTGCATGCGGCTATTGTGGTACAGCGCATCGGAGTTTTTACGACCGGAAGGTACGCTGGGTACGGGACTTGTCCTGTGGGGACATGCGGATTTACCTGGAGGTGGAGGTCCGCAGGGTTCTGTGTCGGAGGTGTGGCAAGGTGAAGCAGGAGAAGTTTCCCTGGCTTGCGGACAACCCTTTTTACACGAAGCGGTTTGCCTGGTATGTGGGGCGGCGATGCAGGGAGGGTGCGGTAAAGGACGTGGCGAGGGAGCTCAGGCTGGACTGGAAGACGGTGAAGGCCCTGGACAAGGAGTACATGGCCGAGCAGCTTCGGCGCATGGGGGTTCCAGGCCCAAAGGCGATAGGCATTGATGAGATATCGATCAGGAAAGGGCATACATACCGGATCGTGGTAAGCGATCTTGTGAGGAAGAGGCCGATATGGTTCGGAGGAGAGGATCGCTCCGAGCAGAGCATGGACATGTTTTACCAGTGGTTGGGGGTAAAAAAGGCCGCAGGCATCAAGTTGGCGGTCATGGACATGTGGAGGGCCTTCGAGAAGTCGACGATGAAGAACGCTCCCAAGGCGGCGATTCTTTATGACAAGTTTCATGTGATGAGGCATCTGGGCAAGGCGTTGGACACGGTGCGCAAGCATGAATACAAGAGGCTTTCCGGCAAGGACCGCTCCTACATAAAGGGCCAGAAGTACACGCTGCTTTCGAGGAAGGAGAACCTGAGCCTTGATGGACGCAGGGCTCTCAAGAAGCTCCTCGGCGCCAACAAGCGCCTTAATACCGCCTATCTGCTAAGTAGGCGTAAATAAATAAAGGTAGCAAATGAGATCAGGATCGTGTATAGTCGTGGACCATGAAGCCCCCCTCCGAACTTCAGAAAAAGCTGGCCAGCGTGTGGCCGCTTCCAGAGTCATGGGGGCCAGGTCTTGCGATTTGACTTATCCCCTTTCCCTTCTGGAGGAGCCGCCTGATGATAGCATGCAAGCCGCAAGACCTGACCCCCCAAGCCTTGTGCAAGCCTTGTGTGATTTTTTTTCTCATGGGATCATGCTCTCCTCCGGAAGTCACTTCCACTTGATGCTGCACCCCATGCTCGGCTTCTGGTCCGGGATGATATTCTCCCCTTCAATGATCCGGTCAAGGGCATCGCACAAATCTTTCCCGGTCACCGGTATTCCGCTCCCCGGCCTGGAATCATCGAACTGTCCCCGGTAGACAAGCTTCAGATTTCTGTCGAAGACATAGAGATCCGGTGTGCAGGCGGCCTTATAGGCCCTGGCGATCTCCTGGGATTCATCATAGAGGTAGGAGAAGGCATAGCCGAACTCTTCAGCCACCTTCTTCATCTGTTCCGGTGAGTCTTCCGGATAGCCGGCAACGTCATTGGCATTGATGGCCACAAAGGAGATCCCCTTGGCTATATATTTCCTGGAGACCCTGACCAACTCTTCCCGGATATGCTTGACATAGGGGCAATGGTTGCAGATGAACATGACCACCGTGGCCTTGTCCGATTTGAGTTCATCCAGGCACTTCTCGCTCCCGTTCACCGGGTCCGGAAGGGAAAAAGGGGGTGCGGCTGTTCCCAAAGGGAGCATGTTGGAAGCGGTCAGTGTCATTGGAACCCTCCTTTGAATTTTGTGATACATCCTATCCCATAATGTTTCTCATTAAAACCGTTTTCGTGAGCCTTGTCAAATCCCCTGTTTTTCATGAGAGTGATCATCCCAATAACACCTCACAGAATGGATCAGGACATTCCGGTCCGACATCCGCATCCGAAGATCTTTCTTGATTTTAAATTTGCAGGCTGACTATAATAGCCGGTAAAGCCTCCATAAAAACCATCCGTGAAGTTTCACGGGCAAATCTCTTTGTCCATACCCGGGACCGAGACCATAAGGAGACCTTGATCATGAAAGATATCAGAAAGCACATCGTCAACACAGTACTGGCCGGTATTGTCGCCACACTCCCTGTTATGGGCCTGATATTCATGGTCGCCTACCTGGAGTCGGAGCTTCGGCCGCTGGCCGGAATGATTCCGGAACCTCTCCGGTTCCCGGGCATCGGCATCGTACTCGTGATCATATTTCTCTATTTGGTCGGCCTCGCTGCATCCAGCATTGCCGGACGGTGGGTCATGCGCTATAGCGACAGTGTGCTTCACAGGATTCCAGGCATCGGCACCCTCTACAAGACCATCAAGCAGATCCTCGGCTACGGGGAGGATGAGGGTGCAATTTTCCGCCGCGTGGTCCTGGTCCGGGGCAACGGTATGAGAAAAGAACTGGGACTGGTGACCGAAGAGGTGCAGGATCTTCACGGGGAGAAAAAACTGACGGTCTTTGTCCCGGGTTCCCCGAACCCGGGCAACGGGCGGCTGTTTTTCATGGACCCGGACGGCTGCGAGGCCACAGACTTCACCGTGGACTCGGTCCTGAAGACCCTCCTTTCCCTGGGCAAGACGTCATTGATCACCAGAAAAAGATAAACCCGATGCTTAATCTCATATCTTCAAATTTCGGCTCTTTCGTAAGAAAGTTGATCGTCTATAGAGATTAAAGATAAAGAATCAAAAATCAAAATAACAGAGAAAAAATAAAAAATGAATATCAATACGGGTTCTGAAATAGACTCTCTTATAACTGGAGTTTATTGTTGCGCGATAGAAAGGTGAGAAAAATATCCTTCGTGTCTTGGTGTCTTAGTGGCCGATCTGTTTTTATATTTTGATTTGTCATTTTGATTCTTTATATTTGATCTTTGATTCTTAAGGCGTGCAAGAAAACCTTTGATTTCCAATTTCTGCGTGGTTCAACTTAAACACGAAAGAGAAATAATTTCTCATAAGGTCAGAATGATCAGGATCATCCCAGCAGACAAAAGACATTTCTCCGATTTCGAATGGCTCAAGACCTACTGGCTCTTCTCGTTTTACGATTATTATGATCAGGGAAACACCGGGTTCGGTACACTGCGCGTCTTCAATGATGATGCGGTGGAGCCGGGCAAGGGTTTCCCGGCACATCCGCACCTTGGATTGAGATGAAGGCTATCTATCGAATGCTTCCGTATTCAGGAATATAACCTCGCTTTACTTGTATAATTCCATAATACATGGAAAATATTTCCACACATTTAAGGCGGTGGAAAAGCTTGTTTTTGGCATTATTTTTTTGTTTGCCGATAATTGCTGAATTAAAACAAGTATTTATACAGATTATCATGTTTTTTGGGGAATAATTAATTTTATGGCATTAGTATTGCATTAAACTGCTTAGAATCTATTGCATATGTCTTTTGTAATTAGATTTAGTCTGTTTTATTAGGCTTCGGGATCCAAAGGGGAAACGCAATCCGAGGGGTACTAAAATGAAGATATTCTTGCTGAGGATCAAACCGGCTTTTGCGGCTTTGTTTGTTCTTACCTTTTTCATCCTTGAACCGGCCTGGGGCACGACCATTCTCTATTTTGGCGACACCTCGACCACAAGGAAATATGATACAGTTATCGATGGCCTCATTTTGCCGGACGTGCTGGATGCAACGCTGAGTATAAACGTAACCGGTTCAACATTAACACTGATCATATCCAATTTAACCTCTGTAGGAACGGGCTACAAGATTCAGGGGGTCTATTTGAATGCCTCCGGCAACGTAACCGGGGTTTCAGCAGGGGATATCTCCTCCAAACCACTGACCAGTTTTAGTTTCAGCCCGGACAAGGTGAATGCAAATGGAATAGGCACATTTGATCTTGGATTATCCGCCACCGGGAATAAAGGGATTGATCCAGGCCAGAGTGCTACTTATACCATGTCCATCACCGGAACCGGGTCTTACCAGGACTCGGATTTTACAACTCAATACAGCCAGCCCAGAGGGTCATACATTCCTTTCCTGGCTGCCGTAAACTTCAAGGGCCTTACCGGCTCAAAGCCGACCGTCTATGCCGGTATTGTCCCTTATACACAAGCAATCATTCCCGAGCCTTCTTCAATTCTGCTCCTGGGCTCGGGCCTGATTGGACTCATGGGCCTTTGCAGAAGGAGATAAGCAATCTCTCGAAAATCGAGAGTTGATCATAAGGGCGCTTCCAGCTTGCTGGAAGCGCCCTCTTTTTTTGGTGCGCCAGGCCTTTTGGCGGGATTTTCATTTGTTCTGTTTATTTATTCTGTTCATTTGTTCTTGGAACTTCCTCGATTCTATGATATAAGAGGGGACCTTCTTTAAAAAACCGGGCAAAAAGAGGTATCATGAAGATTCGTCCACTGGAGAAACAGTTTGAACCGAAAAAGGTCTCTGAAATCAAAAAGATTCAGAAAGATTTTGAGAATCTCCGGCTGACACTCAAGGGCGACTCTGCCGGATACATGATCTCCGGAATCACACGCTCCCTGGAAACAGGGATCCTGATCGGGGCATTGAGTCTTGCCTTTTCTTTTCTCGACATGTTCGTCCATGACCTGCTGATCGTCCATTACAAAGAAGACCCGGATGGCGACGGTCCCCGGGATGCCGGGCCCGCCAGGTCTTCCGGGCAGAGCATCCTCCCTTTTGAGAAACATATCCATAAATTCCGCCGCGACTCGCTGATTGAAGAGAAGGAAGCCAAAGAGATCCTGCTCCTCTACCGGAATATCGGGATCCCCCTCCATCATGTCCTTTCCCGCCGCATCGGGCGCTATTCCAGCCCGCTCATCATGGGGCAGGGCAACCTTCTGGACCGGTTCCTGACCCGCAATATCGGAGACCTTCACCAGATCGAAGCCATGATTGAAGACTACGCCACAGAATGCCTTAAGAGGATCGTTTCCTTTATCGGAAAATATCAGGATGTGAACGAAGGCCGGAACTGATCCCATCCTCCCCAAGACCATGGCTTACAGTTCCAGACGCCTGATCTCTCTACCGCCGAGGATGAAAAAAAGCGCCGCATAGAAGAGAATGACCAGGAGCGAGGTCAGGGGAACGCCGTTCCCCGCCACCAGGCTGCGCAGTGAAATCGCGGCATGCGTCAGGGGATAGACCATGATGAGCGTGGCAAACGGCTCCGGAAGGCGGTCCGGGGGAAAAAAGGTCCCGGAAAGAAAAGACATGGGAAGGATCACAAAATTGGTGAAGTTGGTCATATCCTCGTGCGACCTGGCCAGCATGGCGGCGAGGACGCCGAGGGATGCAAAGATGAAACAGGTCAGGAAAAGGATACCGAAAAAGGCCGCGCTGTACCGGATCTGCACATGGAGCATGAGGCTGATCAGGATCAGGAGAACTGCAGAGAAAAGCCCCTTGAAACATCCAGCCAGAACGCGTCCCAGGGCAATGGACCAGTGCCCCACCGGAGAGACGAGGATCTCTTCAATGGTCCTGTAATAGAGCTTGCTGATATTCAGGGTAATGGCCACACCTGAAAAACTGTTGTTCATGGCCGAGAGGGCGATGATGCCCGGCAGAACAAAGACCAGATAGTCCAGCCCATGGACGCTCATCCCCCGCCCCAGCCCCCATCCGAAGGTGATCAGATACAGGACCGGCATGACCAGGCTCCCGGCCAGGAATTTCCAGAATTTCTTCCGGATGGAGAGCATCTCCCTCCAGAAGATCGTGTAGAATCCGGGATCATTCATGGATCTTTCGTCTCTTTCATGTTTAACTTGAACAACGCAGAAATTGAAAATCAAAGGTTTTCTTGCACACATTAAGAATCAAAGATCAAAGATAAAAAATCAAAATGACAAATCAAAATATAAAAATGGTGCGGCCTCTTTTGTAAAGCCTGCCTGAATTCAAGACATGAGCGCCTAAACGTGCAAGACGCCAAAGCACCCGATTACGAATGATTCTACAGATATCCCCCTTCTATCGCACGTCAATAAATGCAATCCATAAAAAGAGTCCATCTCAGAACCCGTTTTGATAATCATTTCTAATTTTTACTTTGTCATTTTGATTTTTGATTCTTTATCTTTAATTTTTGTATCCGTTCAACTTTCTTACGAAAGAAGCATCTTCTCTCCGGTCAAATTCAAAAACACATCCTCCAGGTTGGTCTGACGAATCATCACATCTTTATTCAATCCCCCTGCATAGGCCACGGCATCCCCGCGTTCTTTGAAAAACCGGATATCGCATCCGTTCCTGTTTTGGCATTCCACGGCATACTCGCCCAGGTCCCGCTTGAGGCCGTTCGGTGAATCCAGGGCGATCAGGTCCCCTTTCTGCATGATCCCAACCCGGTGGCATAATGCCTCGGCCTCTTCGATGTAGTGGGTAGTGATCAGGATGGTGATCCCCTGATCCTTAAGGTCCTGGATCAGCCCCCAGATCTTTCTGCGGATCTGCGGGTCCAGGCCCACGGTGGGCTCGTCCAGGAACAGGACCCGGGGCCTGTGCATCAATGCCCTGGCAATCAGGAGACGCCGTTTCATCCCCCCTGAAAAATGATCGACCTGGACCTTGCATTTGTCTTCGAGCCCGACAAAGCCGAGAATCTCCGAGGCCCGCTCCCTCCTTTGTTTCTTCGGCATCCTGTGAAGCCGCCCGTGGAAGTCCAGGTTCTCCTCTGCCGTGAGTTCGATCTCGAGGTTCAGCCCCTGCGGGACCACGCCGATAATTTTCTTCACCTCCAGCGGCGAATCTTCCACATCCTTTCCCTGGACCATAGCCCTCCCCGACGTAATCTTCGCCAGGGTCGTCAGCATCCGGATCGTGGTCGTCTTTCCTGCGCCGTTGGGCCCGAGGAGCCCGAAGATCTCCCCATGATGAATTTCCAGGTTCAGCCGGTTCACGGCCGTCAGGCTCCCGAACCTTTTTGTAAGATCTATTGTCCGGATCATGCATTCGTCCATAAAAATACCCTGTCGAAAAAACTTCAGCGGCTCCTGCCTGCGGGCAGGGAATGCGCTCGCTATGCATTTTCACCTGTTACACCATACATAAACACTCCGGCGCTGTCAATCTTGAGAATAGCCGGCTTCCCATAACTATGCTATATTAACCGTATTCCTCTCTCGCCACGCCAAAGAGAGGGAGAGATAACCACAGAGTGCACAGAGAAATACCCTGTGTTCTCTGTGGCCAGGTTTTAACAACGATTTGATCCTTGAAGGGGAACGGATATGGAATACGACAACACGCTCCGGAAGGTGATCGAGTTTCATGGGCACGTCTGCCCGGGGCTGGCCTACGGCTATCGTGCAGCCCAGGTGGCCTTGAGGGAACTGGGCGACCGCTCCGAGGATGAAGAGATCGTGGCTGTCGTGGAGAACGACTCCTGTTCAGTGGACGCCATCCAGGTCATGACCGGATGCACCTTCGGCAAGGGGAACCTCATCTTCAGGGATTTCGGAAAACAGGTCTATACCTTCTTCAAGCGCTCCACCGGCAAGGGCCTCAGGATTTCCGTGGACTACACGCCCACGGAATCGCCAGAGGACAAGAAGGCATGGGAGAGGTACCTGTCCGGAGAGCGGAGCACTGACGTGGTCAAACGGGTCGGGGAACTCAAGGAGCGGAAAGTTGAGGAAATCCTCGGCGCGGACGAGCAGCAGATACTCAGTATCCATGAGGTCGAAGCAGAGCCCCCGCCCATGGCCCGTATCCATCCAAGCCTGCGCTGCGAGAAATGCGGCGAAAAAGTCATGTCTTCCCGGATTAGGGAAGACAAAGGGAGAAAGCTCTGTATCCCATGCTCGGAATAAGCCGGGGTTGCGGCCTCTGGCCTCTCCCTGTCCCGAATGGAACCGGGCTCATGAACAAGGATGGGGTGAATCCCGCACTTGCAAAACAGGAAATATGGGGTATAGTTGGATATAATACTTTTTAAAAGGAGGGGATCAACATGTGGGAAAAGATAAAGAAAAACATGGATGAGGCCTATCAGGGGATCAAGACTGCGACATCCAAGATCACCCTCAAGGCCGAGGAAAAAACAAAATTGACACGGATGAACCTTCGGATCAACACCCTGAAAAAAGAGATGGACGGGGTCATGACCAAGATGGGCAACCGGCTGGTCACGCTCCGGGAACAGGAGCCCCAGTCCAATGTGTTTCATGACGGAACGATCCAGGACCTCTTCAAAGAAGCCGACAAAATTCAGGAAGATGTGAATAAACTGAAGCTGGAGATGGACCACATCCGGGAAGAGTATGAGGCGAGGATCCATGCCGCAGGCAACACTGCGGGACCGGAGACCATGGCAAAAGAAGAGAGTGAAAAAACCGCTGAGGCAGGCAAGAAATAATGGGCCCGGGCCGGATCAGGGCATGAGATAAAGCGCTCCTGAACTGACCTTGCCCAGTTTTCTCTGAAGAAGGTCCCCGACGGCCCCCTTCTTCAGAAGGTCCAGCCAGTCCAGTTTATCCTCTTTCTCGTAGATCAGGGCGGGTTCTCCCTTGATCCCTGTCAGCTCCTTTGTCAGATCCACGGCATCCTGAAAGCCGCCCAGGTCGTCCACCAGACCGAGGCCCTTGGCCTGCCTCCCGGAATAAATACTGCCGTTGGCGATCTCTTTAACCTTCTCCATCGCCATTCCACGCCCTTTGGAAACGTCCTCAATAAACTGCATATGAACATCATCAAGCACGCTTTGCAGGATCCGGCTCTCCTCCTCACTCATGGGCCGCGTGATGGAACCGATATCCTTGTATTGCCCGCTTTTGATGACATAGCTCTCAATCCCGACCTTGTCCAGAAGTTCCTGTATATTGGACATCTCCATGATGACACCGATACTGCCCGTTATGGTCCCGGGATTGGAGATGATCTTGTCTGTTGCGGAGGCAATGTAATAGGCCCCCGAGGCAGCCACGTTCCCGAAGGAGGCGACAATCTTCTTTTCCCCTTTTTGATGGATCTTCCTGACCTCGGAGTAGATCTCCTGGGACGGGGCCACGGCGCCGCCGGGGCTGTCAATGCGGAGGATGATCCCCTTGACGTTTTTGTCTTCGCTGAAGAGTTTCAGACTCTTGAGGATATCCCTGGAATCCAGAATGATCCCCTGGATCTCGATCACGGCGATCTTGTCCCGGCTGAGAGCGGCCACACCGTGCTCGCCCTTTCCGAGGGTTGAAGAAAGGATAAAAACCGAGACAAAGACAAAGAGGGCGAGACCTGCGACCAGTATGATAAAATGGATGGCTGCGTTCTTTTTCATGGTTATTGACCTCTACGGATTCGCAGGGGCATCCGGGCTTTCACCTGACTCCGTTTCCGAAGACGGTTGCCCGTCCATGATATCCCCCATGGTTGGCTTCGTGGCCTCATGGCTGCTCATGTATGCCTTGAGGTCATCCTCTTCAAGCCCCTCGAGGTATTTCTTGATGGACAGGCCGATCTTGCGTTCCTCGGCGTCGATTTTGACCACCGCGGCCTTGACATCGCTGTTGATAGCCAGGATATTTTCGATTTTGGCATGGGGATCCAGATCCACTTCGCTGATATGAATGAGTCCTTCAATCCCGTTTTCCAACTCCACAAAAACACCGAAATCAGTGATCTTGATCACCCGGCCTGTTATCACGGAATCGGTCCGGAATTTCTCGGCAATGTCAGTCCATGGATCGGGGACAAGTTGTTTGATCCCGAGGGAGAGGCGTTCCTTTTCCTTGTCCACATGTAGGACAATCGCCTCGACGGTTTCCCCTTTCTTCAGGATCTCCGAGGGATGTTTGATCCTCCGGGTCCAGGATATATCGGAGATATGAACCAGCCCGTCAATCCCTTCCTCAAGCCCGATGAATGCTCCAAAATCCGTAAGATTCCTCACCGTGCCGCTGATCCTCGCCCCGAGAGGGTATTTATCCACAATAAAATCCCACGGATTGCTTTCCGCCTGCTTCATGCCGAGAGAGATCCGCTTGTTCTTGACATCGATATTCAGAACCATGGCCTCAATCATGTCACCCGGAGATACCACCTTGGATGGGTTGCGGATCTTCTGCGTCCAGGACATCTCGGAGACATGAACCAGCCCTTCCAGCCCTTCTTCGAGCTCAACAAACGCGCCGTAGTCGGTCAGGCTGACCACCTTCCCCTTGACGCGGCTCCCCACGGGGTATTTCTGCTCGGCCTTTGACCAGGGATCCTGAGTCTTCTGTTTATAGCCGAGGGAAACCCGTTCGTTATCCCTGTCAAACTTCAGGACCACGACCTCCACATCGTCACCCAGGGAAAAAATCTCGGAGGGGTGATGGACTCGACCCCATGACATATCTGTAATATGCAGCAGGCCGTCAATCCCTCCCAGATCAATAAAGGCCCCGTACTCGGTAAGGTTTTTGACAATCCCCTTGATGACCTTCCCATCCTCCAGGTTCTTCAGGGTGTCCACCTTGAGCGACTTGCGTTCTTCCTCAAGGAGCACCCTTCTGGAGAGAACAATGTTCCCTCGCTTCTGATTCATCTTGATGATTTTCATCTGGAGTTTTTTGCCGATGAATTTTTCAAGGTTCCGCACAGGATGGATGTCCACCTGGGAGCCGGGAAGAAATGCCCGGATGCCGATATCCACGGAGAGGCCGCCCTTGATCCGGGAGAGTACCACGCCTTCCACGTTCCTGTTCTCTTCATAAGCCTTGGAAATATCTTCCCAGACCCGGATGCGGTCCGCCTTCTCCTTGGAAAGGACGATCTGGCCGTCGCTGTCCTCCACCTGTTCGATCATCACGTCCACTTCGTCGCCGACCTTGATCTTGAACTCCCCATCGGCCATGAACTCCTGGCTCTGAACCACCCCTTCGGACTTGAACCCTATATCAACGACCACATGGTCCTTGGTCACCTTGAGGACCCTGCCCCTGATCACGGACCCTTCCTTGGCATTCCTGAAGGTCTCATCGTACATTTGGGCCATCATGTCGGGGCTGAACTCTTCTTCCCCGGTTGAAGCACCCGAATAAACATCTTCCCCTGCATCGTCCTGGTCAATCGTCGAATTAACTTTCTCTTCTAAATTATCACTCATAATCCCTTGAAACCTCCTGATTTTTTTTTCAGAAAGGCGCGCCTTTCTGTCCCGGCCACCGATGGGCTGGCCAGGAATTTTGTATCATACAACGGTGATACAATAATATGCAACAATAAAATGCTTATGAATATTTTGTCAATGTTTTTATGGGGTTACGTATACACGTCTTATAGGGCCGGTTATTCCGAGTGTCGTGCCAACATTGTCGTGTCTTTTGGTGTCACCCCCTCATTCTAACCTTCTCCCCTTGGGGAGGATTGAGGCTTGCCCCGTTAGAGGCGAAAACTCTAATGGGGTGAGGGGATAATGGGATGCGTCATTTTATACGTGACACAACTTTATCCGGATTTTTCAGAGATCTGATTCAGGCGTTCTATGACCATCTCGATGATCCACTCCGGCGTGGACGCCCCGGCGGTGATCCCGACCTCTTTGACATCCTGGAACCAGAACGGATCGATCTCATCCTGGGTCTCAATATGAAAGGTCCGGGTCCCTGTCAGCCCGCAGAGTTCAGCAAGCCGCGTCGTGTTCCCGCTGTTCCTCCCGCCCACGACCAGCATCAGATCCACCTTGCGCGCAATTTCCTGGGCCTCCTGCTGGCGCACATGGGTCGCGTCGCAGATGGTATTGTAAATCCTGATCTCTTTCGCCTTGCGCAGGCATTGCCTCACGATCCTTTCGAAGGTTTCGAATGTCGTGGTGGTTTGCGCTATGATCCCGATCTTGGGGACCTTCCTGACTCCTTCGAGATCCTGATGATCAGCCGCCACCAGGGCGGAATCCCCGGCATAGGAGAGGAGGCCCTGTACCTCGGGATGGTCCTTGTCTCCCACGATCACCACGGTGCAGCCTTCCTCTTTGAGCTGTCGGGCATACTCCTGCGCCTTCTTGACGAACGGACATGTGGCATCCACGAGCTTGATCCCGGCATCTCTGGCGGTCTTCACCACCGATGCGGGCACACCATGAGACCGGATGATCAGCGCTTCTCCGTCAAAATCCAGGATGTTCTCAATGGGACGGACCCCCATGGACTCAAGCCGCGATACCACCTGAGGGTTGTGTATGAGAGGCCCCAGCGTGGCGACCTCACCCTCGGCCTTTTCTGCTGTATCGTAAGTAGTCTTGATCGCCCTTTTCACGCCGAAACAGAAGCCGGCATGGCTGGCAATAATGATTTCCATGATCTATTATTTCTCTTTCGTGTTTAAGTTGAACCACGCAGAAATTTGAAATCAAAGTATTTGTTACACGCTTAAAGAATTAAATATCAAAGATAAAAAATCAAAATGACAAATCAAAATATAAAAATGGTGCGGGCTCTTTTGGAAAGCCTGCCCTGGATTCAAGACATGAACTCCCAAACGGGCAAGACGCCGAAATACCCGATGACGAATAACTCGGGAGATCTCCCCCTTCTATCGCACATCAATAAACTTGAGTCATAAAAGAGCCCATCTCAGGACCCGTCTTGTTATTCATTTTTTATTTTTACTCTGTCATTTTGATTTTTGATTCTTTATCTTTAATTTCCATGGCCCTTCAACTTTCTTGCGATATAACCTCTATTTTGCCTCCGCCGGCCCGGATCTCCCTGATCAGCCTCTCCACTACCTCGGAGATGGTCATGGATGTGGTGTCGATCTCTACGGCATCGTCGGCCTTCCGCAGAGGAGCAATGGCGCGGTTTGAGTCGTTCCAGTCCCGCCGGGAAACCTCTTCCATGACGGTATCCAGCTCGACAGCGTCCCCTTTGTCTCCGAGCTGTTCGGCACGCCGCTTTGCCCGTTCCTTTATGGATGCGGTAAGAAAGAACTTATGGTCCGCATCCGGAAAGACCACGGTCCCCATGTCCCGCCCCTCAAGCACGGCATTCCCCTGTTCACCGAGTTTTCTCTGCAGGGCGGAGAGCCATCTCCTGACCGGCTCGATGGCCGAAATGTCCGAGGCCACCATGCCCATCTCGGGTTTCCGGATGAGGTCGGTCACGTCCGTGCCGTTGACAATGAGACGGGCCTTTCCGTTTCTTTCCTCAAAGAAGAGGCTGGCGCTCTTTAAAAGTGCGTCCAGGGAATCGCAGGCCCGGAAGGGGACCCCCTTTCCCCTGGCCAGCCATCCGATCCCGCGGTACATGGCGCCGGTATCGATATATCTGTATCCCAGCCGCTCGGCAAGCTGTTTCGCCACCGTGCTCTTGCCTGCTCCCGAGGGCCCATCGATGGCCACAATCGGCCCTCTCTTCATTTTCTCCCCCTGTTCACACCCTTCAGAATCTCCTCAAACCCCGGGAAGGAGGTCCGGATACAGCCGGTATCCAGAATCGTGATCCCGGATCCTGACCGGAGCCCGGCTACGGCCATGGCCATGGCCACCCGATGGTCCCCGAAGCTGTTGCACTCCGCTTGGTTCAGTCTCTCCTGCCCATGGATGACCAGACCGTCCTCAAGTTCTTCCACCTCCACGCCTGCGATCTGGAGGTTGACGGTCATGGCCCGGATCCGGTCGGTCTCCTTGAACCGTAGTTCGGAGGCGCCGCTGATCCTGGTCGTTCCGGAAGCCACGGCCGCGGCCACGCAGAGGATGGGAAATTCATCAATGGCCGCGGGCACCTCTTCAGGCGCAACATCGGTCCCTTTGAGATCCGAGGTTTGCACATGGATGTCCGCTACGGGTTCATCGCTGCCGTCCCGGCTTTGAAGACTGATTTTAGCGCCCATCCTCTCCAGGATGGCAAGAAGGCCGGTCCGTGTCGGGTTGATCCCCACGTTTCTGATGAGGAGATCGGATCCGTCCACGATCAGGGCCGCCACGATAAAGAACGCTGCCGAAGAAAAATCCGACGGGACATGAACCATGGACCCTGAAAGGCGCTCCTTCCCATTCACCGATACGGTCGTTCCCTGCCGCTCCACGGTGACCCCGAACCAGCGGAGCATCCGCTCTGTATGGTCCCGTGAAAGGCTGGGCTCGGTCACGGAGGTCCGGCCCTCGGCGTTCAGCCCGGCAAGAAGGAGTGCCGATTTCACCTGGGCGCTCGCGACAGGGGATACGTAGTCTATGCCGTGGAGCTCGCTCCCCTGGATGGCAAGAGGGGCCAGGCACCCGTCATCCCTGCCGAAGATCTTTGCGCCCATCTGGCGAAGCGGCCGGGTGACCCGTCCCATGGGCCGCTGGCCCAGGGAGGCATCTCCGGCAAGAACGGCAAAGAGGTCCTGCCCTGCAAGCAGGCCCGAGAGAAGACGGATCCCCGTACCGGAGTTGCCCATATCCAGGACTTCCACCGGTTCCTTAAGGCCCCGAAGGCCCGCCCCCCGGATGAGGATCCGGTCGCCGCTCTCCTTGATCTCCACACCCATCTTTTGAAAAGCCCTGAGTGTATTCAGGGAGTCCTCGCCCCGGAGCAGACCCGTTACCTCGGTCATCCCGTCGGCTATCGAGCCCAGGATCACGGCCCTGTGTGAGATGGATTTGTCTCCCGGGACTGTGATCTCCCCCCGGATGCCCTTTGAATGTTCAACCGTCAGCTGTTCCACAATTACAGACCCTTCCTGAACCCGCGGGCTTGCTCAAAGAGTCGGCCCAGTTCCTCAAAATGGTCCTGCTCAATCTTTCCCTGAATGCCCTTTAGCGTCTCCGTATATTTTTCAAGCATCTTCAGGATGTTCTTCTTATTCATCCTGCAGATCTCCTTCCACATCTCCGGATGGCTCCCGACGATCCTGGTGATATCCTTGAATCCACCGGCGGCAAATGAAGGGATATCCGGATAGCGATCCTGCATGCCGGCCAGGGTATTGACCAGGGCATAGGCCGCCACATGAGGGAGATGGCTGACAGCCGCGAGGATCATATCATGCTCGGCGGCATCCATCTCCGTCACAATCGAACCGACACCCTCCCACAGGGACCGGACCTTTTTCAGCGCTTCAGGATTCGTGGATCGGGTCGGCGTCAGCACGGTCCGGGCCCCCTGGAAGAGGTCGGGGCGGCCCGCCGCAGCGCCGGACTCCTCGCTCCCGGCAATGGGATGCGCTCCCACAAACCATACGCCCTGGGGCACGGCCTGGTCCAGCCCCTCTACCAGGGCCTGTTTGACGCTCCCCACATCGGTGAGACAGGACCCTTTGCCGAGCAAAGGGGCGATCTCACGGCCAATGGAGAGGATCCTGTCTACAGGCGTGGCGAGGACAATCAGGTCCGCATTCTTGCAGGCATCTTTCGGATCATGGGCATACCGGTCCACGGCACCCATACCCGCGGCCGCGTCCAGATTGGCCTTGCTCCTCCCCACCCCGATGATTTCGCCGAACAGGCCTCTTTTCCGGCCGGCCAGGCCCAGGGATGCGCCGATCAGGCCCACACCGATAATCACGACTTTATTGAAATGAACGGGCATGTTGTCTCTTTCATGTCAGAGTGAACCGTATCATAAATATTTAAGGCTTATTCGTAGTTCCTGAAAAAATCAAAACTCAAAGATCAAAAATCAAAAATACAGATCAAAATATAAATATTTTTAGATTTTAATTTGCCATTTTGATCTTTGATTTTTTATTTTTGATTTCTTCTCCCCTGTTATAGTATTTTCTCTAGCGCTCTTATCAGCCTCCGATTCTCCTCCGGCAGTCCGATGGTGATCCTCAGATGCCGCTCCCCCATGACCCGGACGATCACCCCTTCACGCAGGAGCGCCTCGTAGATGGTCTTCGCCTCCCTCGGGGTTTTCACCCAGATGAAGTTGGCCTCCGTAGGCGTGTAGGATAGTCCCATGCGGTCAAACGCCGCATAGAGGAACGCCTTGCCTTGCCTGTTGATCCTGAGGCTCTCTTGAACATGGGTCTCGTCCCCGAGAGCGGCCAGGGCCGCGGCCTGGGCCAGGGAGTTGGTATTGAAGGGCTCCCTCACGCGGTTCATCGCGTCGATCACCTCCGGGGACGCCATGCCGTAGCCGATCCTCATGCCCGCAAGACCGTGGATCTTGGAAAAGGTCCGGAGAACCATCACATCCCTTCCCGCCTTGAGATAGTCCAGGCCGTAAGGCGATTCCGGATCTTCCGCATACTCAAAATAGGCCTCGTCCATGACCACCAGCACCGAAGACGGCAGTTTATCCATAAATGCCTCGAAGCGGTCCCTGTGGATGACCGTTCCAGTGGGGTTGTTCGGATTCGCAATAAAGACACAGAGGGTCCGTTCATCCACCAGGCCGGCCATGGCGTCGAGGTCGTAGGCCTCCCCCTTCATGCGAGCAGCCCGGCACTCCCCTCCCACGGCCGGCATTGACATGGGGTAAACCACGAAGGTCCTCTCCGAAGTCACGGCATTCATGCCGGGG
>CAKKPE010000016.1 GCA_919901565.1 bacterium | reverse complement strand
AGTGAAATGTGGGCGCGTAATCAAAAAAGATTTGAAAAGGACTAAACTGTTACCATTGCGGTACCCGGATAAGGAGTGATCACATTGAACTGGTAAACTCCCAGATTGTATCTGTTCAGAAAGTCGACTTCTTTACGGATGGATTGAACCGTGTCCTCGGGTTGGGCGATCATACAGGCCATGTTGACCCATAGGTTGTTCGCCTTGATCTCCTCCAGGACCTCAAGGCACATCTCCCGGCTCTCTTTCTTTCGCATGGAATCAAGAGACTTGTTATTCAATGATTCAATCCCAAGCAAGGCAAAATAGAGACCCCTCTCCTCAAGTTCCCTGACCCGCCCCAGGAGTTTATCCACGCGGGTCATGCACATCCATTGCATCCCTCTTTTTTCGAACTCCCGGATCACCATCTCGGAGTGGGCTTTGTTGTCGAGAAAGGTGAGGTCCATGATCTTGATGGAGTCAATTCCGTAATCCTGATAGGCATCGAGCACACGGGTGATCTCATCCATGGGGATTCGTTGGCCCGTTTTCTTGATGAAAGGTGGAGATGAACAGAATGTACATCCATAGGCGCAGCCCGTATGGGTGTATAAGACGCCGATATCATTGCAGAGAATTCCGAGGCGGTTCACAGCTTTTCCAACCATGCCTGTGAGAGAAGATTGCAGCAGAGCCTCTCCCAGGAAAACCGGATGGCGGAGTTCAGAAGGCTCTGATCCGTAGAGGCGGGCGTGTATTTCTTTCTCCGCATTTCCCCAGAAGACGCGGTCAAAATGATCTGCAATCCCAGGGGTCTGTATGCCGTAGTTCCCGCCCCAGATTTCCTTGACTCCGTACCTCCTCGCCATGGCGATCAGACGCATGGTATCATGGTATTGATACGTATAGAAACTGATCCCCAGGATATCCACTCCCTTTCGGAATTCCGCCTCGATTCGCTCCCAACTCGGGTTATCAATAATATCAACTCCCGGGACATTCTCCTTGATCCAATAGAGGCCCCAGGCAGGAATCGGCATGGAGATGTTGATGTGGTTCACAACCTGTCTGTTATTGATATGAGATGTCAGGCCGGCCCCATAATCCCGGATGGGTTTCGGGGTGGGCGGAGTGAGAAATAATATTTTCATTTCCTATCCCTTAATTCATCAGCTCCGTTTTAATTCTTGCGTTCTTGATCCGTTCCGGACAGTTAGCGATTGTGGAATGGGCTTGACCCTTATCAGCAAGAGATAGCCGTTCCACATCTGCTCAAAGAGATTTTTTGAAACACTGACATGCCCGATGGCCGGATCAAAGAGAAAGAGGTAACCCGGAAGCACTTTATTCACCACCACATAATGGCTATCATTGATATAAGCAATCACAGGCAGAACCTCTTTCATCAGGGCCGCATAGTTTTCCTGCACCCCGGATGCGTCAAATCCCGACCCGAGAGCCGCCTTTTTTAACTCCAGCATGCTCGTTCCCCGATCATCCAGGTGGACTTGACCAATCAGATCCCGCTCCAGGGTCTCCTGCCCAAGAAAACTTAGAACGTATGCCAGCACGGCCGGACCGCAGGTGTTCTTATTTGCCTGCAAAAACCTCTCCGTAACCCGTTCGGCTTGAATTTGCCCAGCCGGGGTCAGCAAATCCTTGAGTGTATCGGCATAACTCTGCTCAGAGCCGGTTGAGACCTTGACAAAATAGATGCTGCTCAGAGTGATCAGAAAGATTAAACACAGATGAGACAGGAAGAGGACCAATCCCGCTTTTGAATGGGCAATAATAGCTCCGATATCAACCGGTTTGGGTTGACGGGCTTGTTTCTTATTCTGCTTCTTCACCTTTACGGTAACTCTCCTCCGGAGTTTTTCTTCGCATAGCCCATAGAGGGAGTACGAGGAAAAAATCAATACAAAAAAAGCAAAACAGGCCGGAACCATGAAACCTATCCGTGTGAAAAACGTCAGGTCCTGAAGCGGGGCAACCTCTCCGACCATGATCGTTCTGTCGTAGAATTTGGTCTGCTGCACAATTTTTCCAGTCGGGGATATGATCATGGACGGGCCGGTATTGGCCGCTCGAATCACCCATCGGCCGTTCTCCACGGCCCTGAACACGGATGCCCGTGCGTGGTTCAATGCGAGGACCGATCGTTTAAAGGTGGCATCGCTGGTGGAGACCAGTAAAATCTCAGCCCCCTGAGATGTCACCTTGCGAAGTATGGAGGGAAAGCAGGATTCAAAACAGACCGCCGGTCCGATCTTGCC
Organism: bacterium; assembly: GCA_919901565.1. Classification (GTDB taxonomy): domain Bacteria; phylum CG2-30-53-67; class CG2-30-53-67; order CG2-30-53-67; family CG2-30-53-67; genus CG2-30-53-67. Next base: position 2,147 of record CAKKPE010000016.1, on the reverse strand, counting down.
CGAGGAAGAAGCAAGGGTATGGAATGCCTTCCCTGCCGTATACTCCTTTTCCGCAACGGGGACCAGTCTGACCTTGTCGTACCGTCCTAATAAACTTCCTTCCCGTGATATGGAGAAAATCGAGTTGTATTTTTCCCCCTCTTCGTTTATATCGTTGGTTGAGACAATAAAGTCCAGATCGTTTTCCCGGGCAATCTTGTATATTCTTTCGCGGAGTTCCGGGATCCTCATGTTCATGTAGCCGTTCCCGCCTTCGGGCCAGACAATCATCTTGGCGCCGGTGGATACGGCATCGTCCGTAAGCCTGTCGAAGGTGGCCTTCATGAAGGCCCGATTCTCCGGATTCCGCCAGCCGTTCACGTACATATCGGTTGAGATGACCGGTTGCACCGTGCTGACCTTGATGGACGGGGCGATTGCATCGTGAGCGTTCAGCCGCATATACCCAAATATGATGTTCGCCGTAAATATTCCCAGAACAACCATGGCCGGGAGCCTTCTGTAAATGCTGTGTTTCGATTTGTTCCTTACCTGCAGGATCAGGTCAGCAATGGCGCTGTTGACCAGAACCATAATAAATGAAACCCCGTAAATCCCGAAAAGTGAGGCCGACTGGATCATGAGCGGCTGAACAGCCTGAGTGAATCCAAGATTAGTCGGCATACCGATGATCTCGCTGGTATTGATGCCCTCAATGCCGGTCCATAATACGACCGGCACAAAAACAGCCATCCAGGGACCGTTGACTCTTTCCAGGAAAAGCTTGGTGAGGAGTCCCCATAGCATAAAACTCAGGGACAATATGGAGAGAACAAGCAAGAAGAAGAAGGGACTGAAGGAGATGGAACTGTAATACCATCCTGTGGCAAGGAGCGCGCCGGTGGAGGCACACGAGAAAGCGGTCTCTTTGAACCCTCTACCTCTTACACCCAGGAAAAGTGGCACCATGGATATATAGGCCAAACCCCAGAAATCAAACGGCGCCGAGCTTAAGACAAGCAATACCCCTGAGAGTAAGCCCGGAAAGACATCCTTCATCTTTTTCACGTCTATACCTCAGCATGGAAAGGACCGGGGGCCCGAAAGAGCCCCCGGTTTAGCAGGTTGCGGAACTGCTCAGTCCTAAAAACTTTCAACATCTGCAACTTGAATACCCGGGTACGACGCGGAACCCAGTTTGACTCTTCCACAATAGCCACTGCCCGATCCTCTGTAAGCTGAGTTGACTGTGCCGCTTATAATTTTTGCTGTGTTGGCGCCTATAGATGTCGTGGGTATGATTGTTTGGACAACGGCCCCGGTTGTACAATTAACAACGTCCATACTGTAAGTCAAGCCCGTACCCACCCACCGATTTGCGACAGTTCCCTGAAAAAAGCCAATAGAACGGTCCCATGTCGTAATGGTGGCATCAAAGCCTCCCGCTCCCCCAACAGCCCCAGCCATTTCCTGATCGGAAATCGCAGTCTTTGAAGCTACATCGGACGTGTTGAAGGCAAACACCGGCACGCTGGACATGATGACCATGCATACGCTGAGCAGAACAGACATAAACTTTTTCATAATCTTTCTCCTTTTTTTTGGAATCAATGGTTAAAACAGATTGAAACTACAAGACTATTCACTTGAGTTTTTCTTCCCGGCATCACCTCCCATCCTGGAAAGTCCAGCAAAGGGTTAGCCTTCCTGGCACATCCCTTTTTTATAGTCAGGGATAGGGAGAGATATTCGGGATAGACATTGAGAATTAAAATGGCTATACTTAAAATATCTCTCCCAAACCCTTTGCTGGTTATGGAGAGACGGGGGCGGGTGATGCTTCGACGGCCTTACCCGCCCCCATCTTGTCCATCATGATTTCTTATCTTCGGAATACAGCGTTACGGATTTCATCACCAAGCCCGGCTGTGCCTTTTCCAGAAGATCCAACCCTTCAGTAACCTCTCCGATAATGGTATAGAATGGCTCCAACTTAGGCTGATTGGAAAAGCCGATAAATATGTTGTTCAAGTAGGTGTTGGAAAGAGTGGATTTTGCAATGCCGACTGAACCGGGTTTGCTGGACAACGAGGTGTTCTCGTCGGTAAAATCCTGCCTTGGATAAGGTTCCCTTCGGCCCCCAGCAATGCCAAGCCCGGCCTGCATGT
>CAKKPE010000015.1 GCA_919901565.1 bacterium | reverse complement strand
AAGTGAAATGTGGGCGCGTAATCAAAAAAGATTTGAAAAGGACTAAACTGTTACCTCTATCAAAGGGTAACTCTTGGGGTCGGAAGGGTAACTCTTGGGGTCGGATCTTTATTATAGGGTAACTCTTGGGGTCGGATCTTTATTATTGACATCGCTTAACTCTCTTTATTAATTGGAACATTTTGTCATTTATAAAGATCTGACCCCATGACCCCTTTGACCCCATGACCCCTTTCATCCCGCGGTGGATCAGGCATGATTTTCAGGCTTATGGAACGGTTCTATTGAGCGCGTAAGATACACCTGAAAGGGTACAAAATCAAGGGCAAAGATGACATGAGGGCAGGTCTGGAACAAAGAGGACGCTACCCTTTTGAGTCGCCATAGAGACCATGTTGCATCCGGCTCTCGCCGCATCCCTGTTAATCAAGCTGAAAGCGGTCTTCCGGCTGGTTACAGATTTATAGGGAGGTGCCAATATCAAATTATCAAAGTCTGACCCTCGACCCTTCCGTAAGTAACAACGTCCCGAAAGTCCGTGCGCGAGATGTACTGTGCACTTTCTAAGAGCTGCACTTGTTTTGAACTACAGGAAGAAGCAAACGTTGCATAGCACATCTGACAATCTTCACTTTTTCAACATAGGCAATTTAAATTCAAGAACTAACCCAATTTTCAACAGTAATAAGACCTTCGTAGTGCGACACATTATTAGTCACCAATATTAACTCGTGACACTTTGCAATAGCGGCCATAAGAATATCAAAATCACCAATAACTCTTCCTGAAAACAAAGCAGTTGCTTTCATTTCAGAAAAGAGCCGCCAAGTGTTACGGTCTATTTCTATAATTCCTAAACTTTCAGAAAGGAAGGTAATCGATGAAATGTTTATCTTGGAATGAGGGTTTTTATAAGCGAGAACTTCCAGTTCTGCTACAGTCACAATGGATAGCCTGATATTATCAACACCCTTTTTATAAAATACTTCTAATAGATTATTTTTGCCTCTGAGATAATACGAAGCTATATCCGTGTCAATTAAATACTTCATTAATCATCAAGAGATCGTGAAGAAGTCAATCTTGATTTATATAACGCATCAAGCTGTTCATCTTCATCCCCGCTTACAGCCCAAGAACCAAAGACAAGTTTAATGTTCGAAAGCTGATCATCAACGACAGAAATACTTTGAGCAACAGGAAGCGATACTGTCCCATAATACTCAGATAATTCTTGGACGCTTATAGTTAACGGCGCGTTGCATTTGTTTTCTCCCGACTGAACAATAGCAACATTCCCAGAGATAATAACAATCTCGTTACTAAACATCATAATCACCCCCTTGTTCTATTATAGCCGAGTAGAAAGGTTTATGACGAACCCAACGGAAAAAGCGGTCAGTAGTAATAAACCCAATTTCTATTGGCCCACCACATGTTGGAGGTCCAAATTTAAATTTCTCAGCCTTCAGCGTAATGTGCAAATATGAATACACAAAATCAATTGCTTCACGAATTGGTAGATCTTGAAATCCAGCGGTAATCAATGGCACAGCTGCTTTTTCAAAAGCTTGATCGAATACACTATCAAAATTTTCCAATGAATCCTTTGGAAAGGCTTGCTTCAGTTCACTTTTCAGGTTGCTTAACAATTGCGGATCAAAACCCCTAAAGACCCTATTAAAGAATTTAGGATTTCCTGAAAAAGAACACATTCCTAAAGAAAGTGGCTGTATGTTGTGTCCGGTCGGCTTGATTTCAATATGAAAACAAGTAGGTTCGTGACTATCTTTATTCCATCCACCTAAGTAATAACCAACAAAATCTATTCCTACTACTTTAACTACTGGTTCTACAAGAGCAGTCAGTTTTTCTGCTGCTTCTTTAACAGTGGTTGCATTATCAATTTGATCTGCGAGTCGGGCAATAATAGTTCTATGACTAACATTACCTATACTGCCAGCACCCCACGTACAAACACCCATTCTCGAGTCGGCTCCCACCTCAAAAACTTTCTGAGAGTGCGAGAGTAATTGTACTACACCTGGACCCTGTGGAGTTGTGACCTGAACAGTTGTGGAACTGTCAGCTCCAAAGACAATGCCATCGGAAACGAGATAGGAAGCCGCAATAGTCATAGAATTATTACCAGTTAAACAATGGATTTAGCTAATTATACATTTATTCTTTGAGGCATGTCAACTTGATTAACAACATTATTGGTCGTATTTTGGGAGTATTGTAAGAGCACCTTTTCGCGGGGACTTTGAGTGAGGAGGGACGCCTCAGAGGGTCAGACTTTGCTAATTTGATATTTAATCCGCTACCTCTCCGAGGGTCATCCTCAAATACCAATTAAACTCCAAACCCAACGATAAAAAAACCATCCTCTCGTTTCAATCGCTCTCAAAAGACCAGATGACAGATGGCGGAGGACTGAGAAACCGGGTCCATCAGAAACAGTTTCTTATCCGATCCTCAAAGAAAGACCGCATTCACACGACCATCTGCGCGACAGCAAACTGAAACCGGCCCTGAACTGCGACTCCAAAATTATTTGGATGATTTCCGAGGTCTTGGAGCAGGGATACCGTATAACATCCCTTCAGCACTGATATCTTCATCAATATCCGGCCAATGCACACCCTGACCATCTCCAATAATTATATATTTTGCTCGCTGTTCAGATGTCGCCTCTGATAACCGCCATGACCATGCAAGTGGAACACTAATTATTCTTCCATCTACAAGATGGGCTGTAATTGTATCATCCGTAACCTTTATATCCTTAATTCTCGGTTCCTGAAGTTTCACCGCAGTGCTCATGCCATGCCTCCATTATCTTTAAGTCCGCCATCTGAAAACGGGAAACACCCCAGATTCGCGTCTTTTCATACCACTTCTCAGCATTCGGAGTCAACGGGAATATTGTTGAATATTGTTGAGTCTTATCCAATGCCGACTTTTCACTTGCCATGTAATGGCACTTTGTCTATAATAATAAGCAACTTATAGAGGCCTGAAAAATCAACGTGTTGTGCCAGGCTCAAGGGGCGTAAAGAGGGATGGACAGGCTCAAGGAGTGTTTTCCATGGGGATTCTTCCCATTCTGCATTATCCGGATGAAATTCTGAGACAGGTCTCAGAACCGGTGGAGACGGTCACGGATGAGATCCGGGAACTGATTGACCAGATGATAGAGACCATGTATGCCGCTCCCGGCGTTGGGCTTGCCGCGAACCAGGTCGGGGTACTGAAACGGATTGCTGTCATGGACGTCAGTTCCGGCAAGAAGCCCGAGGCCCTGATTGTGATGATCAATCCTGAGCTCCTTTCATCGGAAGGGGAAGAGAGTTACGAAGAGGGATGTCTGAGCGTCCCCAACTTTACCGGGGATCTGAACAGGGCCGGGTCCGTTCAGGTCTGCTATACGACCACCGAGGGGAGGAAAATGACTCTCTGTGCCGAGGGGCTCCTTGCCAGGGCCGTTCAGCATGAACTGGACCATTTGAACGGCTTTCTTTTCATTGATCGTCTCCCGGTTATGAAAAGGGACATGATCAAGAGGAAAATAAAAAAGGCCATCCGGCAGGGCGTTTACCAATATTGACGGCAAAGTAAAAAGTCCATCTGCTCACACAGGGCTTTTCCGCTAATACGATGAACGAAAAAATCAAAAGACCGTTACGTGTCATCTTCATGGGGACATCCTTTTTTGCTGTCCAGCCGCTGCGCGCCCTTTATGAAACCGAGGACGTGATTCTGGTGGTGACCCCACCGGACAGAAGGTCAGGGCGGGGGCTGACTTTAATGGCCTCTCCGGTCAGGGAAGAAGCCCACCGCCATGGGATCCACTCTATCCAGCCGGAAAAAATCGGTGATCCGGAAGCGGTTCTGGCCCTCAGCAAGGCATCCTGCGACCTGATCGTAGTCACCGCTTACGGACAGATCCTGCCGCCGGAGGTTCTGGAAATCCCTCCGCTCGGGTGCATAAATATCCATGCCTCGCTCCTCCCGAAGTACCGGGGCGCATCCCCCATCACTGCGGCCATTGTCAGAGGGGAGAAGGTCACGGGGGTCACCACCATGATGATGGATCAGGGCATGGATACCGGAGACATCCTGATGCAGATGAGCATCGAGATACAGGATTCGGAAACGGCTGAGGAGCTCTCGGAGAGACTCTCAGTCCTGGGTTCCCGCTCTATTCTCAAGACATTGAAGTCCTTGAAAGAGGGGAAACTGGAAAGGGCCCCGCAGTCCGAGGCTGATGCCACCTATACCCCGCTTTTAACCAAGAAACATGGGGAAATCAACTGGGATCAGGGGCCGGTCCAGATTAGAAATCATGTGCGGGGCATGAATCCATGGCCCGGGGCCTACACCCTGTTCCAGGGCAAGAGCCTCAAGATCTGGAGGGTTACGCCTCACGAGGAAAACGACGGCCCCGGCAGGGTTCTGCACGCAAAAGAGAGACTGATCGTTGCAGTCAAAGACGGTTCCGTGATCATTGATGAGCTTCAGCTTCCTGGAAAGAAGAGAGTCAGCGGTACAGAGTTTCTTCGGGGCCATCACGAGATTCGGGAGGGGATGATCCTTGGAAGATAGCCTGGAAGATAAAACAGTTCGTCCGAAAAAGAGAATTTTTATAGCGCTCATGGTCGCTGCGGCAGCTGCGCTCTTGGTATTAGGGGGGCTTTTTGCCTGGGTGATCCGGGGCGTGGGTTTGAGCAATGCCATGCTGGCCCTGCTCATGTCCTTCATGATCCTCTCCATTACCCTTCTCCTTCTCTTCTCAGCCGGAGCGCTCCTTCTGGTGCTGACCCTGTACAAGGGCAAGGAGGCCTTTTTCCTCTGGCGAATGCGCGGGCTGATCGTCAAGGTGATCTATCCCCTGACCCTTTTTCTCGGATCCATATTCCGGATTCCCAGGGAAAAAATCCAGGAGTCCTTTGTCGAGGTGAACAACCAGCTGGTCCGCTCGCGGAAGATCAAGGTCAAACATGACCGCCTTCTCCTGCTGATGCCGCACTGTATCCAGTACAATGAATGCCGGACCAGAGTGACCGGGGATATCCGGAACTGTGAACGCTGCGGCCAGTGCAAGATTCCCGACCTGATCGAACTCAGCGAGCAATACGGCCTGGATATCTATGTGGCCACAGGGGGGACCCTCGCCCGGCGGCTGATTGAGGAGAAGAAACCCCAGGCCGTGGTCGCCGTGGCCTGCAAAAGGGATCTGACCAGCGGGATTGCCGATTCCTACCCCCTGCCGGTGATCGGGATACTGAATGAGAGGCCTTATGGCCCCTGCATCAATACCGTTTTTGATCTCCAGAAGGTCAAGGACGCCATCCGTTTTTTTGTGCTCCCGGACCAGGATGTCGAAGAACCGCTTCCAGCCGCCCCCACGCTGAAACACTCCGGAAGGTCTTGACGTGACGAAAAGATGGATTATAATGTTTAAAAATCATCTACAAAAGAGTGGGTTAAAATATGAGGGTCCAAGGGGTCAAGGATTCGAGGGGTCAAGTGAAGTGCTAAAAACATAAGGGGCCGAGTGTCGTGTCACGTCTCAAATGACGTATTCCATTTCCCCCCTCACCTCATTCCTCTCCCCAAGGGGAGAGGAAGTTCAAACATCCCTTCTCCCCATAGGGGAGAAGGGATGGATGAGGGGGTTACACCAAAAGATACTGCAAGGTTAATGACGTGGTCAAGACACGACACCAGGGTTCAAGGGTTACGCTTAGCGTGTCCCGCTTTTTTCTATAATTGCCGTCTGCGACGGATGCTACACTAAGGCAGCTTGGGATCCAGTGTTTTTATCTGGAGATTTTGCTTGCGTTCAAGTATTTCACTTGAACCCTTGAACCCTTGAATCCTCAAACCCTTTTACTAAGTGCATAAGGAGTGATGATCATGAATGTTTTCCGCACAACGCTGCTCATGGCGGCCCTGACCGTTCTCTTGGTCCTGGCCGGGAACGCCATGGCCGGGCCCACTGGTATGAAGACGGCCTTTATCTTTGCCCTGGTCATGAATTTCGGGTCCTACTGGTTTTCGGACAAGATCGTGCTGGCCATGTACAAGGCCAAGGAGGTGACCCGGGCCGAGGCCCCGGACCTGTACGGGATGGTGGAGCAGCTCACGAGAAAGGCAGAGCTTCCCATGCCCAGGGTGTATATCATCGAGAATTCTGCGGCCAATGCCTTTGCCACGGGGAGGAACCCAAGCCATGCCGCTGTGGCCGTGACCACCGGCATCCTGCAGATCCTGGACAGGAATGAACTCATGGGCGTCTTGGGCCACGAACTTTCACATGTCAAACATCGGGACATTCTGATCGGTACCATGGCGGCCACCCTGGCCGGCGCCATCACCATGCTCGCCAGCATGGCCAAATGGGCCATGATCTTCGGCGGCGGCCGCCGCGGGGGCGATGACCGGGATGGAGGATCGGGGATTGCCGCCATTGCCATGATGATCCTGGCCCCGATCGCGGCCATGCTCATCCAGATGGCCATCTCACGGTCCAGGGAATATGCCGCGGACCGCGGCGGGGCCGAATTTTCCGGCAACCCCCGGTATCTCGCCGGCGCCCTTGCAAAACTCGAACAGGGCGCCAAGCAAATCCCCATGCAGGCCAGCCCGGCCACGGCCCACATGTTCATTGTGAACCCCCTGCGGGGCGTGGGGATAGCCACGCTCTTCTCCACCCATCCGCCCATAGAGGAGAGGATCCGAAGGCTCGAGGCCATGCGTGGCTGAGACCCCCCGGCAGATCGCCCTCGATGTCCTGACCGACGTGGAGACCAAGGCGTGCTTTGCCGATGAGGTCCTGAACCGCTATCTCTCCCGGGCCGGGGCCCTCGAAAAAAGGGATAGGAATTTTCTCTTTGAACTGACCAAGGGGACACTCCGCTGGAGAGGGAGGCTCGATTATTTTCTCGATCAGATCTCAAGCCGCCCTCTTGCATCGGTCCCGGTCAGGATCAGGAACATCCTCCGTCTCGCCGCCTACCAGATACTTTTCCTGGACCGGGTCCCGGAGTGGGCCGCTGTGGACCAGGCGGCTCAACTGGCCAGGCGGTATGGGCATGAAGGCCATGTCCGGTTTGTGAACGCAGTCCTTAGAAACCTGATCCGAAAGAGGGGAGACCTCTCCCTTCCCGACACATCTCAGACCGTCCCCTATCTTGCAGCCGCCTATTCCTTTCCCGAATGGCTGATCCAACGCTGGGTCCGCCGCTTCGGTGCCGGGCCGGCAGAGCGGCTTCTGGAGGCCTCCAATCTTCACCCTCCGCTCTTCCTCCGGGTCAACACCCTGAAGATCTCCAGAGAGGAATTTATTGAACGGATTACCGATGATGTCGAGGAGGCCCGCCCCCATCCACTGGTCTCTGAAGGGATCGAGGTGGCATGGCAGGGGGATCTCACAGCCCTTCCAGGATATGATCAGGGATGGTTCTATGCCCAGGACCCCGGGTCCATGCTCGTGGCCCGGCTGACTGGGGCCAAGCCCGGGGAAAGGATCCTGGACGCCTGTGCCGCGCCCGGAGGCAAGGCTTCTCATCTAGCGCAACTCATGCAAGACAGCGGGGAGATCGTCGCCCTCGAAATAGAAGAAACCAAAATTGTGCGCATGCAGGAGAATCTTGAACGCCTCGGCATCCGGTGCGTCAAGCCCTCTCAGGGGAACGCTGAGGCTGTCGAATTTTCCGACCCCTTCGACCGGGTCCTGGTTGATGCCCCGTGCTCTGGGCTCGGCACTATCCGGCGCCATCCCGAGGCCAAGTGGATCAAGAGTGAAGAGGATCTCATCCGGCATCAGGAAAGACAGTTGTCCATTCTTAGGAACGTCAGCCGTTTTGTCCGGGATGGGGGGACGCTGATCTATGCCACCTGTTCCACCGAATCCGAGGAGAATGAAGAGGTCATCGGGAGATTCCTTGGAGAGAGACCGGAATTTACGGTCGATAAGAAACCCGAAGGACTTGAAACAGCGGTCCTGGAAATGTTCGACGAGCAGGGATACTTCCATGCCTATCCGCATCTTCACAACACCGACGGCTTCTTTGCTGCAAGATTGATCCGGAAAAAATAGTTTCAGATCTGTTTCAATCCGGCGAGTTCAGCGATAAGCTTCTTGGTCCCCACCTGCTGAAAGTAGACCGTGACCTTGGCCCCCTTGTCGGAAGCGCCTGATTCCGTGATGGTGCCGATGCCCCAGAGGGGATGATGGACGCGCATGCCCACGGGGAATCCGTTCTCGATCCGGATCGAAGGTATGGTCAGGCCGGGCTGACTGGGCCCCGAGGATGACGGACGGGGCTGACGCCAGGTGCGGACCGGCCGGGACATAAGCTTCCCGGGGATTTCATCGAGGAACCTTGACGGAATGCATGCCCGGTAGGTGCCGAAGATCCTTCTCGACTCCGCCGAAGAGAGGAAGACCTTTTCCTTGGCCCGGGTCAGCCCCACATAGCAGAGCCTTCGCTCCTCCTCCAGGCCCGATTCACTCCTCAGGCTGTTGCCGTGGGGGAAGAGCCCCTCTTCAAGGCCCGTGATGAAGACCACGGGGAACTCCAGGCCCTTGGCGCTGTGCAGGGTCATGAGGGTCACGGCCCCGAGGGATGGGTCGATCTGGTCCGTATCGGATACCAGGGCGATCCTTTCCAGGAACGCCTCCAGGGTATTTTCTCCGGACATCTCTTCGAACTCCCCGAGTGCCGAGTAGAGTTCCCGGATATTCTCCGCCCTGCTGATTTCCACCGGGTCATGGGATTCCTGCAGCCTGCCGGTATAGTGGATCGCCTTGTCCACCTGCTGGAGGATTCCGGTTGGGGTGGACTGTTCCTTTTCATCCATCAGGCGTTTCATCATCCGGGCAAACTCTCCGGCCTCCCTGCCCGCGCGGCCGGGGATCAGTTCCCGTACCGTCATTTCTTCGAGGGCTGAAAACAGGGACATCCGGTGCTCCGAGGCATAGGCATCGATCCTGACCATGGGCACGTCCCCGATCCCTCTCGGCGGTACATTGAGTATCCGCCGCAGATTCACCGAGTCTTTGGGGTTGGCGATCACCCGGAGATAGGCGATCAGGTCCCGCACCTCTTTCCTGTCATAGAACCGGAACCCTCCGATCACGGCATAGGGGAGGCTGTACCTCCGCATGGCGTCCTCGAGCACGCGGGACTGGGCATTGGTCCGGTAGAAGACGGCGATCTCCGAGAGGCTTCTTCCGGCCTCCTGAAAATTTCGAATTTTGCGGGAGACCTCTTCCGCCTCGTTGACGTCATCCTCTGCTTCATGGTATTCGATCTCTTCGCCTTCCCCTGCCAGGGTCCAGAGCTTCTTGGGCTCTCTCCGGAGGTTCTTCTCGACCAGGTGCCAGGCCGCGGTCAGGATGGTTTGCGTGGACCGGTAGTTCTGCTCCAGGTGGATAACCTCAAGGTCCGGGTAATCCTTGCGGAAGGAGAGGATGTTCCCGATGTCAGCACCCCGCCAGCTGTAGATCCCCTGGTCGTCATCCCCCACCACGCAGAGGTTGCGGTGCCTCTCCGAGAGGAGGCGGATCAGCCGGTACTGGGCGTGGTTGGTGTCCTGGTATTCGTCCACGAAGATGTGGCGGAACCGTTCCTGGTAGAGGGCCAGGACCTCGGGATGGTTCTGGAAGAGCCGGACCGTCAGATAGAGAAGGTCGTCAAAGTCCAGGGCGTTGTTTTCCCTGAGCCGCCTCTGGTACAGATCGAAGACCTGGGCGGTCTTGGCCTCGGCTCCGAACTCCTGGGCCTCCGAGGCATAGTCCGAAGGGCCCTTGAGCCTGTTCTTGGCCTGGCTGATCCGGGAGAGGATCGAATCGCCCGAGAAGAGCTTTTCATTGATATTCAGCTCCTTCATGCAGGAGCGGATCAGGGCCTTCTGGTCCTGCGTATCGTAGATCACGTAATTGGATGCATACCCGAGCAGGGAGATGTGGCTCCGGAGGATCCTCGCGCAGGAGGCATGGAAGGTGCTGATCCAGAGGCCGCGGCAGTCGCGTTTGAGCAGGCGCTCCACTCTCTCCCGCATCTCTCCGGCAGCCTTGTTGGTGAAGGTCACGGCCAGGATCTGCATGGGGCCGATCCCCATTTCCTGGATCAGGTAGGCGATCCGGTGCGTGATCACGCGGGTCTTCCCGCTTCCGGCCCCGGCAAGGATCAGGAGAGGGCCTGAGGGCTGGAGCACTGCTTTCCGCTGTTCCGGGTTGAGGCCGTCAAGGAGATGTGCCGGGTTGGTTTTATTTTCCATAGATTTTATCTTTTATACGTCTTCCTTCCAAAAGTCAAATGACTTTTCTCATCTCACCCCTGACCGAATCAACAATGGCGGTCAGGTTCTTCTTGTTCGCGTCCGGAAGGGTCTTCAGCGACTGGACCCGGTCCGTGTAATCTTTGGTCACCGAGAGCACGTCTTCAATCAGGCCCGAAAGATCTTTTTTCCTGAAACCAAGGTTTTTCGTAAATCGCACAAGGGCTTCTTTCAGGTGAACCTCTCCATATTGCCCGAACGGCATGGGCGTCAGCAGGTTGTGTACGCTGTAGGCCCGCATGGGCGTGGGGTCGTAGACCGGTGAAAAGCAAAGCACGTTCCCCTTTCTGATGATCGAAAGATTCTCCAGATGCAGGTCACCATTGCCCGTGGCCAGCGCCATCAGGAGCCTCTTTAAAAGATGGCGTTTCGAAGATTTTTTGTCGCTGACCAGATCAATGGGCGAACGGTCCATGGCCCGGCCGATCGCGTCGTAGGTGGTGCTGTAAGGCGTGGTGATGCCCGGGTCCCCGGAGGCAAAGATCGAATACAGGGTCTCGGTAAAGAGCGGGGTGCAGTTTTTATCACGGTCAAACCGTTCCACGGCAAGCGTTGGAATATCATGGATGGAGGTCATCCATGTCCGCGGCACCTCGAATCCCGCCTTCTCATGCAGGTCCAGGGCCAATGCCTCCAGTTCGATGATGCCCGGATAGCTGCGTGCCTGCTCGAATTTCAAAATCACATCGGTCATCCCGTGGCCGCCGATCTTGCCGGGGAGACCGATCCTGCCGTCCCAGCCCGTATCCGGGATCGTCAGCAGAAGCTTGGGTATGGCGCCGCCCACGGTCGGGGTGGGCCCTATCATCCGGATGAGCGCTTCGGCATCGGCGTCCAGCCAGGTCAGAAGCTCTTTCAGGGAGAATCCGAAATCATCGGAGATCTCAAAAAACCTGTGTTTGCCCGGCACGGAATACCACTCCACGGCCTTGTCATCGTTCAGGAATACGTCCAGGTGGCCGATCCCTCCGTGCCCCGCGATCATCAGTATTTCCCAGTCCGCATCGAATCCTCCTGATGGGACGGTCCCTTTTTTTGCCAGATAACTCAGGATGAGCTGCCGCTGGAAATTCTTCCCGCTTCTCGGGGGGATGAGCAATTGAATAGGGGGGAGCAGGTCAAAGAATTCGGACCGTTTGCGGACAATCGTGGTCTCCCGGACAATTTCCGGAGGGTAAACCACGCCGAGCCCCGGCAGGCCGGTCTCAAGGAAGTCCTGGTCGTAGGTAAAACGACACTCGGATCCGGTCACATAGATGCGGCCCATCTTTACCGGGCGCATGCCCATGCGTGTCCAGACAACGGCCTCACGGTCTGTCTTCACTGAATACGTCTCCTGACAGGATCTTCTCAAGGACCGGATGCCCCGGCACCAGCGCCACCCTCAAACCCACGGCCCCGGCAAGCCGGATGAGCGTTGAAAGCTGGATGTCCTGAGCCTTCTTTGCACGGGACAATGTCTCCGGCGGGATGCCTGACCGGTGGGCGATATCTTTCTGCTCCAGGCCCTGCTTTTTCCCCTCGATGATGATCTGTTCAATCAGTACGGAAAGCACATCCTGCATATGATTGACTCCTATGTTAATCCTGACGGCTGCCTAAAAAGTCCATCTGCGGCGTTGCGCTGCGCCCTTCGTCATTACGGCGTAGCTATAAGTACGCCTCATTCCTCAGGATTTGCGCGCCTTGCATCTGGAGCTTTTTATTTTGCCGTCCCACTTGAGGATTTTTAACACTCCATCAATTATGATCATGATTATACTTATATTTAACATATATGTCAAATATAAAATTGATATATAACTCAATTAATATGATATTATCGTATAAATTAATGTTATAGTCAATTTAAATGTCCACTTGTTCATTCCTCTGTCCATCCGTTTCTCACTGCCCACTGCCCACTGCCTTTACAGCTCTCCCCTGAATCCGGTATAGTTCTTGTGCGTCAGATCAAGTCTTTTTCTATTTTAAGAAAGGAGGGAGCATGAACCCGGAATTGCAGTTTATCTTTTCACGCCGCAGCGTCCGGAAGTATCAGGAGAGGGAGGTCCCGGACCGGATGATCACAGACATCCTCGAAGCCGCCATGGCCGCGCCCTCGGCGGTCAAGAAGGATCCCTGGCATTTCATTGTGGTCAGGGACCAGGAGACACGTAATAGGATCGCTGAGATTCTTCCGTACGGCAAGATGATTGCCCGCGCCCCGGCGGGCATGGTGGTCTGCGGCGATATCCTGAAGGCACACGATCAGCTGGAATCATACATGCTCCAGGACGTCAGCGCCGCCATTGAGAACGCCCTGCTTGCCGCAAGTACCCTGGGCCTCGGGGCCTGCTGGCTCGGCGTCCATCCGAGGCAGGAAAGGATGGCGGGACTCACCCGGCTCTTCAGCCTGCCGGATAATATCATCCCCATCTGCGCCATCGCCCTGGGTTTCCCGGCTGAGGACCCCGAAGCCCGGACACGCTACAATCCGGATCTCGTGCACTTGGAGAAATGGTAGGGGTAAAATCACTTTACCCCCAGCAAAGCCGGGGTCTGCTATACAGGAATCGTAATCAGTTTGTCATTGTCCGGCTCGGCCGGACAATCCAGTATGTTCTGGATTCCCCGATCAAGTCGCAAGTCAGGACAAGGGACGTTGAAGTCAGGACAAGGGAGAAGTCAGGACAAGGGACGAAGTCAGGACAAGGGACGTTGATACCGTACGTGTCTTTCGTTGCGAAGTCAGGACAAGGGACGTTGATACCGTACGTGTCTTTCGTTGTGGCGATCACTTTTCTTCAATCCTCTGGATCGACCGGGAAATGCTGGATGTCGCCACTCCCAGGTGACGGGCGATCTCAGCGGAGGATAAACCCAATTCCGTCTGGCTCCGTGAGGCGATGACGGCCCGCAATCGGCACGCCGCTCTCCGTCGCGTGCCGTTCTTGATTTCCATCGGACTAATCCCCGTATTTTTGCACTCTTCGTTGATGATCTTCTGGATGGTCTGTCCGGATCGTTTCACCTTGAGTTGCCGGAGCTCTCGTTCATCCATCTCTTCCAGTATCGCATGGACAAAATCGCTGTTCCCCAATATCCGCTCGTCCCCTTCTTCCGCTTTCCCCGTCCGGCGTCTGGCTATGACCTGGGACCAGCCGCCAAGGCTTCGCAGGAGACCCCCGCCGGTCAGTTCCGGCTGCTTTCCCAGCCCTATCCCTTCCTGGATGAACTTGCGATACTCGGCCATGCCTTTTCGTCTCGTGCCGGCGAACTGCGAAAGCACATAATCGACGTCCGTCCAGGGGTGTTTGGCCTTTCCGATGATTGTCCGGTGGCCGCTCCACGGGTAGCGGTCCAGCTCTTCGATGGTTTTTACGACGTTCGCCCGCAGGGGATTCAAGTGGATGTACCGGACAAGGGCAAGGAAATAATTGTCTTCGTCGCAGAGGATGGATTTGTATCGGTTTTCAAACAAATGCCCGGTGCGTTTATGGCGGTGGTTGAAGTATTGGGCATACCACGTGAGGAGCTTTCTCATGACCGCCGATATGCCGTGCTTTCCGCTCTTGAAGAGGATATGGACGTGGTTGTCCATAAGTGCCCATGCGTAGACAGAACAGTTCCCCTTCGTAACGTTCTGCCCGAGTCGTTCAAGGAACCGCGACTTGTCTTCCTCGGTGTCGAATATATTCGACTTGTTTATCCCACGCACCATGATATGGTGCAGGGCCCCCGGAATGTCCAACCGCGCTTGTCGTGGCATGGAGCGATTCTATTGAATTTGCTGCACCTTGTCAAGCTAAAGGCACGTACGGTAACAACGTCCCCAATGTTCCCCTCCTTGTCAAGCTAAAGGCACGTACGGTAACAACGTCCCCAATGTTCCCCTCCAATGTTC